>JBDGTL010000115.1:18588-26080 GCA_042216905.1 Halodesulfurarchaeum sp. | reverse complement strand
ACCGAACACCACTGGTTGACGCGGAGCGGCAGGTCGCGGTGGCTCCGTATCCACTGGGCCATGTACGGCGCGATGATACTCTCGCTGGTCGGCCGGACCGCCAGTCGTTCCTCGAGTTCCTCGTACCCACCCTGGGTCACCCAGGCAACCTCCGGATCGAAGCCCTCCACGATGTCCTTCTCCCGTTCGAGATAACTCTCCGGGATGAACAGCGGAAAATACGCGTTCCGGGACCCCGTTTCCTTGAACCAGGTGTCGAGGTGTTCCTGTATGCGTTCCCAGAGGGCATAGCCGCGGGGGCGGGTGATAATGAAGCCGCCCATCGGGGCATAGTCCGCGAGACCAGCTTTCTGTACGACTTCGGCGTACCAGTCACCGGGACTGTGTGCTTTTGACTCCGTAATTCCGAGTTCCTGATCCTCGTCCATCACCCGAACGCTGGCCGGTTGGAGGCTTAAATCCCCTGAAGTCACCGGTCGAATGTCCGCTGTATCGTTCGTGCCCTCTCGGAACGAACTCTCCCCGGATCGACCCCAGTCACGGGTTCCCATCCGCACAGTTGAAGTCGGTGTCTACTGTTACCCCCCGTTCACTCGACGTCGACGTCCGTCTCGAGTTCCCACCGGCCCAGGCGTTCTGCGCCCCCGTCGAAGACGAAAAATCCCCGGAACGTGCGACGTTCGATGAGGAGCGGGAGCCAGTATCGATCGTCAGGCCACATTCGGTCGAGCGGGATTTCGGAGACCGGATACCAGCGTGGCACGGCCTCGTCCGTCTCGCCAGGGTCGCCCTCGAGACCGTCTGACCGAAAGACGTGGACGAACATCCAGGGTCCGTCGTCCATGACGAATTCCAGTTCACCGATTTTGTCCAGTCCAACCGGACGTGCCTCGATTTCCTCGCCGACTTCACGACGTCCGGCTTCACGCGGTGTTTCCCCCGGTTCGAGTTTCCCGCCCGGTCCGTGGATCATTCCCGCACCGAGGCCACGCTTCTTTTCGATCAGGAGGATTGACCCCGCTCTTACGGGAAAGCAAAGTGTCGCTTCCTGCACGAGTAACCCTACAGAGACCCCCGAGAGAAATCGTTTCCGGATAGGGCCGATCCGGCGCCCGGCCAGATCGATTTCGTACTCTCGACTGTTCGAGGTACGCCGATTCCCGGAACCCAAACATATCAGTCAGATATCGCGAAGGACTAAGACCCGATGGGTGGTACATATTCCCATGGGCGACACGAAACGTGGTCGCGAACGCAAGGGCAAGAAGAAGAAAGAACAACTCCGACGACGCGACATCGACCACGCTCTCGACGCCAGTGAAGAGCCCCCCGAACCCGAAACACAAGAGGGCGACACCGAACCCTCGGAATAGGGAGTTCGGAGAGGTCCATTCTACCGAAATTTGACGCGTTCGGGCACCCGGGGTTCCATTTCTACTCCAGTCCCGGTTATTTTGGTCCGAACGGATCGGTCTCGGTCCACTCCCAGCCAGGAAGCCTGGTCTGAAAGCCCGCTGCCAAAGCGGCGTCGAGATCGTCCGCCCCCGCGACGCCACCACCGTGAGCGTGGACGTCGGTATAGTGAAACGTCGCCTCGGCCAGGAGTCTGAGCGGTTGTTCGCCGGCGATCATCGCTGCCAGTTCCCGGCCGAGAAACTCGTCGAGGATGAATCCAGGGTAGTCGTCCACGACGTCGAGGTCGCGGAGCAAGGCGACGAGTGTTGCCACGTTCACGGCCCTGGCGCCATCGTCGAACACCGACTGCACCGCATCCCGGTACGAATCGGTGGTAATGTCCCCGACATCGACGCCAAATGCCACACTCAATTCGGATCGGACCTCGTTGACGAGGGGGACGACGACGTCTTCCCGTTCGAGAAGCCACTCGCGCTGCGTTTCGACAGTCCCACGGGTAACCTGCATGCCTGAAGGGAGGGTGTCAAGGGATACCAGTTTTGCGAAGTCTTTTATATTACGGGCCGATTATACGTCGTCAAAGCGGGTTTTCCGGACGATTCCCGCGGACCGTCCCGGGCACAGTGTGTATCGATCCACACAGCGATGCAGTGCCATGTTGATACCACAGAACGGTCGATTCGGTTTCAGACGACGAGGACGACCGTCCCGCGGGAACACAATCCACCAAAACCCGTAATCCTTCGACTATGAGTGCTGTAGATCGGCAACTCGATGAAATTCAGGAGACGATCACCTCGGAAGTTCCAGCCGACATTTCCGTTACCGAGGTGAAATACGAGGGTCCGGAACTGGTCGTATACACCAGGGATCCGAAGAAGTTCGCGAAGAACGGCGATTTGATCCGGAAACTCGCGAGTACGCTCCGGAAGCGTATCACCGTTCGCCCGGATCCAGACGTCCTCTCCCGACCGGACGAGGCTCGAGATGCCATTCTCGACGTCATTCCGGAGGAGGCAGGCGTCTCGAACCTCGACTTCCACGAGGACACTGGTGAGGTCGTGATCGAGGCGGAAAAACCGGGGCTAGTGATCGGACGACACGGGAGTACCCTCCGGGAAATCACCCAGACTGCAGGATGGACGCCCGAGGTCCTCCGGACACCCCCGATCGAATCCTCGACCGTGATGAACGTCCGGAACTTCCTCAAACAGGAGCGAAAGGAGCGCCGGGACATTCTCGAACGGGTCGGTCGGCAAATCCACCGGGAAGAGATGTCCGATGACGAGTGGGTTCGCGTCACGACCCTCGGATGTTCCAGGGAAGTCGGCCGGGCCGCGTTCATCCTCTCGACCCCGGAAACCCGGATCCTGATCGACACGGGAGACAAACCGGGGTCCGACGAGGTTCCCTACCTCCAGGTTCCCGAGGCGCTCGGGGCCGGGGCGACGAACATCGATGCCATGGTGCTCACCCACGCCCACCTCGACCACTCCGCGCTCGTGCCGCTTCTATTCAAGTACGGGTACGACGGACCGATCTACACCACCGAACCGACCAGGGACCTCGTCGGATTGCTCACCCTCGACTACCTCGACGTCGCCGCAAAAGAGGGACGGACCCCACCCTACGACAGCGCGATGGTCCGAGAGACCATCAAGCATACGATCCCGCTCGAATACGGGGACGTTACCGACATCGCTCCGGACGTGAAACTCACCCTGCACAACGCCGGTCACATTCTCGGGTCCTCCATCGCCCACTTCCACATCGGCGACGGTCTCTACAACGTCGCGTTCTCGGGTGACATCCATTACCGCGACACCAGGCTCTTCAACGGGGCCGTAAACGACTTCCCCCGGGTTGAGACGCTCATTCTGGAGTCGACCTACGGTGGACGGAACGACTACCAGACCGACCAGGAGGACGCCGAACGCAACCTCAAGGACCTCATTTCGGAGACGGTCGACCGCGGCGGGAAGATCCTGATTCCGTCCTTCGCGGTCGGTCGCTCCCAGGAGATCATGCTCGTCATCGAGGAGGCGATGCGAAACGATGAAATTCCCGAGGTCCCGGTGCACCTGGACGGGATGATCTGGGAGGCGACGGCAATCCATACGACCTATCCCGAATACCTGAGAGACGATCTCAGGGATCGTATCTTCCACCAGGACGAAAATCCGTTCCTCGCCGAGCAGTTCAACCAGGTCGACGGCGGGCAGGACGAGCGAAAGGACATCAGGGACGGAGATTCCTCTATTATCCTCTCGACGAGCGGGATGGTCACTGGCGGCCCGATCATGTCCTGGCTGGAACTCCTCGGTCCCGATCCGGACTCGACGATGGTCTTCGTGGGGTACCAGGCCCAAGGAACGCTCGGCCGGCGGATTCAAAAGGGACACCAGGAGGTGGCCCTCCCCAATCACAACGGCCGGGCAGATCGGTTGACGTTGGAAATGGATGTCGAAACGGTGGACGGGTTCTCCGGTCACGCAGACCGGCAGGGACTCATGGATTTCGTGAAAACGATGAACCCACGCCCCGAGAAAATCCTCTGTGTCCACGGTGACGAGCGCTCGACCCAGGAACTCTCCTCAGCACTCTATCACGAGTTCAACATGCGGACGTTCGCGCCGAAGAACCTGGAGACGTTCCGTTTCGTCTGAGAAAACAGCGTCCTCCCGTTTCGTCCGAGAAAACGGAGTCCTTCAGTTTCGTCAGTGGAAACGTCGTATCAGGTCCTCTCCCCGGGGTCGACGACGGCACCCGACTCGACATCGACACCGACACGATCACAGAGATCCGAGAGTGGACAGGCCTCCGTTCCGTCCAGACACGCCGGAGAGCGGGCGGTACAGTAATCGCGGCCGAACTGGATACTCGCCGTGTGGCCGAAGCCGCACTTTTCCGGTGGAACCGCTTGCTCGAGCACCGCTCTGACGTCCTCGTGGTCAGCGTCCGGCGGGGCGATTCCCAGCCTGCGATATATCCGGTGGACGTGCGTGTCGACCGGAAACACTCCATCGTTGCCACCGGCGAACAGGAGAACGCAATCCGCGGTTTTCGGACCGACTCCGTTCAATTCGAGCAGTGTATCTCGAACGGAAAGGGCGTCCTCTTCGCGGACGTACCGGTCGAACCCGTCGGCGCTTCCGTACGTTTCGAGGACGTGGGCCGCGATTCGCTGGATGACCGCCGACTTCTGGTTGTAGAGGCCGGCGGATTCGATCGTTTTCGCGATTTCCGTCCGGTCGGCGTCTGCGAGGGCGGCCGCGAGGTCCCCGTCCCCATCGTAGCGGTCCATCAACGCATCGTGAGCCGGTTGACTGGCCTGATCGCTCGTGTTCTGGGAGAGAATCGTCCGGACGAGCGAGACGAACGCATGTTGTCCGCCATAGGTTTTCTGCCAGTACAACGATCCCAGTCGGTCGACCACGGCCTCCGCGCGGGTGTCCGCCACTCCTGACTCGAATCGCGAGACAATACCGCCACCGTCGGTCCCGCCCGAAATATTCCGACTGGGTTCCGGGTCCTCACTCATCACTCTGAGGTTGCAGTCATACCGGTCAAACCTGACGGTTTCGGAAGTCCCGGCCCGAGGACTCCAGACCGTAACGAGTCGATTCTATTTCCGGTTCAACCCCCTTCCCCGTCGTTTCGAGTTCCGCCGGGAACACACCCATTGAAATAGTGATCAGGAGACGACGAGTCGAAGTGTGAGGCCGGCCCCCGCTTCGAGTTCCGAAACGACGTCTCGATGAAGGTCGGCGGCGGCCCGGTCACCGTCGACCAGTACCGTCCTATCGTCCACGTAGGTGCTCGTCCGTCCGACGAGACTGCGCTGGCTCTCGAAGGACAATCTCGGATCGCCACGACCGGTGATGTGCTCGGAAACGGACCCGACAGCGATGTGCGCCGTTATCGTTGCGTCCTCGTCCCGACACGCGTCGACGAAATCCGAATCGAAATCGGCCGGGGCCCTGTCGGCCTCGATTCCGAGAATACAGTCTCCAGACGGAGTGAGATAGTCGTCAGTCGTCACCTCGAACGTGCTCTCGTGGTCGGCGGTGACGTGTTCGTGGCCGTGTGCGGTCACGATCTCTTCGAGGGGCATGCGTGAATGGTCGGTGGGGTCCCTGAAGCGTTCGTCGGACCGCTCTTCGATTGTCGGCTGGTAGAAGTGAGCGTTCGGATGTCGGGGTGAACACGATCAGTTCGAGACGGTAATCGTGACAGCGCCGCAGGCACATTCGTAGGCGTGACGATGTCCCGCGGACGTCCGCATGGTTAATCGCCGGTCCCTCGCGGTCAGTTCGGCGTCACACCGAGAGCAGGTGAGAGCGACGTCGGCGAACATACGTGTGAATTCCCGGCCAGAGTATTGAAATCGACCCAGGGGAACGGTGAAAGTGAAAGTGGCCCGATTTTGAGGCGACCAGCCTCCTCCCCCCCCCTCGGTCCAGTTCCCCAGTCGCATACGCAAATGCGCAGTATATCGAGAACAGCCGTGTGAATGACCCTGAAGGTGTGAAGGGACGGGATGGAGACAGATCCACTGAACAGGACGGTGTGGTAGCAGGTGGTCAGTGGGGCGACAAGACATCGGTGTGGTGGCAGCAAAGTCGTGTCGTGACAAGGGATCGGTGTGGTGGCAGCGAAGTCGTGTCGTGACAAGGGTTCGGTGTGGTGGCAGCAAAGTCGTGTCGTGATAAGAGTTCGGTGTGCTGGCGGGAGATTGCGTTCGACGAAACGGGAAGAACAAAATCGGTGCTCAAATCGACGGTCAGTCAGAACGTCAAAACGGAGTGGAAATGAACGGATCGATGGGGGCGAGAATTCGGCCAACACGGGATTCGTCTGGGATTACTGTGGTCCCGGGCCTTTTACGAAACGGCCATATCACTCTGGTACCGCGTACCAGGGCAGTTTACGGTTCCTGCTACCCATTTTCACACTAGTATACAGCGGAAATTTTAAAAACGGGGCTCCAGTACTACTCATCACCAGAACGCCACCGGCGTTCGGACGCACAGTGTGTGAAATGTCCGGATATTCTACACCGTGGGCTGAAAGCGTGGATCCAATAGCCAATGCTTTCGGCCACGTCCCGGTGGCGGAATGGCATCGAGGGTCAACCAATGGCAGAACAAACTGAGATCACCGTATCGAGTGCAGACGAACTCATCACAGAAGAAGAACTCCAGAACAAGTCGAAAGGTCAGTTGATCAAGAAGGCGGGACAGTTCCGTGACCGCCGGAACGAACTCAATCAACTCGCCAGTTCTCGGGCATCCGAGCGCGACGAGTTGAACGCGAAGACCCGGGAGAAGGTGGACGAAGCCCAGGAACACCGGGAGCACCGGGATACGCTCAACGACCGCGTGCAGGAACACAAGTCGGTCAGGAACGAACTCAACGCGAAGGCCAACGAACTCTTCGAGAAGGTCGAGGAACTCAAATCGGACCTGAAACTCGACGAGGGGAGCGACCTCGAGGAACTCAAGAAGGAGATCGAGGATCTCGAGTTCAAACAGCAGACCGAGGTCCTCTCCACTGAAGACGAGCGCGAACTCATCGAAAAGATCGAGGAGAAGCGAGAGGAGTACCAGGAGCGAAAACAGAAACTCGAGCAAAACGAGGAACTGGAGGAGTACGTCGACCGCGCCGAGCAGGTCAGAGCCGAGGCCTCGAAGCATCACGAGAAGGTCACCGAACTCGCCGACCGGGCACAGAAACACCACAACGAGATGATCGAGGCCTACCGGGAGGCCGACGACATCCGCGACGATGCGGACGAGATGCACGAGAAGTTCGTCCAGGCCCAGGAGGCGGCCGACGCGCACCACGAGGCGTTCGTCGAGGTGCAAAAACGGCTCCGGGAACTCGACAAGAAAGAAGAAGAGGAACGGAAGGACGAACGCCAGAAAAAACGCGAGGAGGCACGAGAGGAAGCCGAGGAAATCTACGAGCGGTTCAAGGAAGGGGAAACGCTCGATACCGAGGACCTACGGAAACTCCAGAAGAGCGGTCACCTGTAGATTCTAAAGTTCCAGTACGTGTGTTCGCACCCAGCACG
>JBDGTL010000115.1:13464-18488 GCA_042216905.1 Halodesulfurarchaeum sp. | reverse complement strand
ATATAATATAATTCATTATATAATACGGCCACAACTGAATACAGAGAGCGAGTCGTAGCGAGTATCCCAATCCACCAGTCCGTTACGGTGTGCTATTCGAACGGATCGATCGGGGTCTTTCACGCACTCACAACATAATCGGTCAATCAGTACACGCACCGACTGGATTTTTCCGTCTCGATACTAATTCGTGGGTCATGGACACCACATTCAAACGGTTCGGAAGAGCGGCCATCGTAATAGGGGGAACGGGAATCGTAGCGGTGATCGCGTGGTACCTGTTCGTCGAATTGACCGGCGGAAGCGTCGGTGCGTTCCTGGGAATGCTGACAGTGGTCGTCGTCTCATTCCTTGCGATCAAGATGTCGGCCAATCTGGCAACCCGGATGCTGTCCCCGTACAACGTGGCCAAAGTGTCAGTCGAGGGGCCCATTACACGGGACGGTGGCGGCGCTATTCCACGTCGGCCGAACGCGACACCGGTAGAGGACGTGATCTCACAAATCGAACGCGCTGACGATGACGACGCCGTCGAGGCACTCCTCGTCCACCTTAATACCCCGGGCGGAGAAGTGGTCCCGAGCGACGACGTCCGGAACGCGGTCAAGGATTTCGAAGGGGTGACGGTTGCGTATGCCACCGACACGTGCGCGAGCGGGGGGTACTGGATTGCAACAGCGTGTGATACCATCGTCGCCCGCGAAGGGAGTCTCGTCGGCTCTATCGGTGTTCTCGCCTCGAGAGTGACGGCCTCGGAGTTACTTGACGACCTCGGGCTGGTGTACGAACGACTGGTCGCAGGCGAGTATAAGGACGCCGGAACCGCGCTCAGGGACATGGACACCGACGAACGAGACTACCTGCAGGGAATCGTCGACGACTACTACGAATCGTTCGTCGATCGGGTGACCGACAGCCGTGACCTCGACCCCGAGACCGTCCGCGGCACGGAGGCGAAGGTGTTCCTTGGAGAACGGGCAGTCGAAATCGGACTGGTCGACTTCACCGGAACGATGGAGGACGTGGAGGACCACCTGGAATCCGAACTCGCGAGACCGATCGAGGTGACGGAGTTCGAGCCGCCCCGGCGACTCAGAACCATGCTTCCCGGGGCCGTCGCGACCGTGGCCTACGCCGTTGGCGTTGGCTTCTCGCGGTCGATACAGTCAACAACGGGTAATAGTGCGACCCGGTTCCGGTTCGAATAACCCGGGGATCCATCCGTTCGACCGCGAGGGTTTTTATCCGAGGGAGAACAGACCTCGAATACGGGAATGCGAACGCTGGTCGTGTGCGTCGATCGGACGGGCGACATCCCCCTGAAGACCGGGCTCGAGACCCCGATCGAAGGGTGGGAGGCCGTCCAATCGCTCGTCGTCGACATGGGGATTGCCGATCCCGAGGACTCGACGGTGAATACCCTTCTGGAGGGGCTGAAAGTTACCCGTGAGTTACACGACGAAAACGAAGACGCCGTCGTGGCCGTGGTCTCGGGTGAGTCCGATAGCGTGGTGTCGGCCGACCAGGCCATCGCCCGGCAAGTCGAATCGCTGATCGACGAGTACGACCCCGACTCCGCGATCGTCGTGATCGACAGCACCGAGGACGAACGGTTGCTCCCGATCATCGAGAGTCGAATCCAGATCGACCTGGTCGACCGGGTCGTCGTCAGGCAGGCCCGGGATCTGGAGTCGACGTACTATCTCCTGAAACAGTTCCTGGCCGACGAAGAACTCAGGCAGACCGTCCTGGTTCCCATCGGTATCGTGTTTCTCGTCTTCCCCGCGATCCTGATGCTCAGCACACTGGGTGTCGCGATCGGGAGCATCACGGCCGTTTTGGGCGTTTTCCTCCTCTACAAGGGGATGGGGATCGACGACCGGATCAGGGATCTCTCGATTCAGGTGAAAGAGTCGCTATACTCTGGACGGGTTTCGATCGTCACCTACGTGGTGGCAGTCGGACTGGCACTCGTCGGAATCTTCGCGGGCGTCTTCCGGAGTTCCGAACTCGGGCTTTCCGGCATTCACTTCGAGACGGTAATGGCGTTCGCGTACTTCAGCGTTCCATGGATCGCACTCGGGGCCCTCGCCGCGAGCACGGGGCGCTTGATCGATGAAATCATTCGAAACGAACGCGTTCGAACGTCGTACCTCAATCTTCCCTTCGGTGCGGTCGCGATGGGACTGGTCATTCGAGGGTTTACGGCGTACTTCCTCGAGCGCCGAACCCACCTGCCACCGATCGGTGTCCCGGCGTTCCAGATCGGTGCAATCTCGATCCAGGGATTCGTCCTCACGCCGGAGGAGCGACTGGCCGGGTTCGTCCTCCTCGGCATGCTCGTTAGCGTCGCCGGAATTCGCATCTCATCGTATTTACAAACCGAGTTCGAGGAGGCAGAAGAGGTCGTCTGATCGATCGAGAATCATTTACCAACCGGCCGCAAAACCCGACCATGGGAAACGGGGCCTGGGTCGCGCTCTTCTCCGGCGGAAAGGACTCCGCGTGGGCGCTCTACCGTGCACTCCAGTTGGACCTCGACGTCGAGTGGCTGCTCACAGTCCATCCGACCGATGATTCCTACCTGTATCACGTTCCCGCGACCCACCTGGCCTCGCTCGCTGCCGAAAGTATCGGGATTCCCCTGCTTGAGGTCGAGGAAACCGACGGGACTGGCCACGATTCGAGTGTTCGTGCCGATACCGAAATCGAGACACTCGAATCGAAACTCCGCTCTCTCGACGAGCAGGAAGAGGGAGTCGCCGGGGTCACAGTCGGCGCCATCGAGAGCGAGTACCAGTTCGACAGGATAACCGCCATGAGTGACCGACTCGGCATCGACGTCTTCGCCCCGATCTGGCAGGCTCCCCCGGACGACCTCGGGTACCGGATGATCGAGTCGGGATTCGAGATCGTGATCGCTTCGGTCGCGGCGGCGGGACTCGAGGAGTCCTGGCTCGGTCGAACGCTTGATAGAGACGCGTTCGACGCACTCGGGCGCCTCAACGAGGAGTACGGCGTCCACGTTCTCGGCGAGGGAGGGGAATTCGAGACGATCGTCGTCGACGGACCCCACATGGACAGCCGGATCGATCTCGAGTACGAAACGGTCTGGGACGGGACCCGCGGTCACCTGAACATTCGATCCGCGCGGCTCGAATAGTGAACACAGGCTTAGAGCTGCCGAACGTCAACCCTGGGCCCACCAATCCTCACCCCCTATCAGTGCGAATTGGTGATCGTCGTGTGGGCGCCGATCAGCGCACCCGAGAAGTCGATGTATTCGAGTTTCGTGGCCTCGTCGATGATGGAATCCCGGACGTCACAGTGGCGAATCGTGGCGTCCGGGAACACGATTGACCGATCCAGGTGAGAATCCCTGATCGCTGCGCCGGACATGACGTGGACGTTCTCCCCGAGCGTCGTGTCCTCGACAGTCGCCCCCTCCTCGATGACGTTCTCCCCCTCGAGCGACCACTGGACGGCGTCCAGGTAACTCTCGGGCGTGCCGATATCGAACCAGGCACCGTCGAACGTGAAGGCGAACACCCGGTCGCGGGCCTGGAGCCACTGAATGAACCAGCCAGGTTCGTCCGGGTTGTTGTCCCCGTCGAGGTACTCCTCGAGTTGCGGGAGTGTCTCCTCGGGGAAGGCATAACAGGCAATAGACACGAGCGTCGATTTCGGGTCGTCGGGTTTTTCCTGGAAATCCACCACTTCCTCACCCTCCAGTTCCACAAGCCCGTAGGATTTCGCACGCTCCAGGCTCCCGACGTCGTAGGCCGCAATCGTCGGCGCGTCGCGCTCTTCGAAGTAATCAACGAAGTCGGAGACGTCGAAACTGATGAGGTTGTCGCCGGCGATGACGAGTACGTCCTGGGAAACCGCCTCTCGGTCGACCAGCTGGGCCAGCGCACCGATGACACCGAATTTCTCCGATTCGGCGGTCGTCTCCTCGACCGAGAGCGTCGCCTTCGAGTATTCCTTCTCGTCGAGATGATCCTCGAACTCCGGGGCGAAGCGCTCGTTCGTACTCACGTAGACCGTATCGATCCGGTCGTCCGTCTCGAGGGCCTCGAAGATGTGGTCGACGACGGTCCGCTCACCGACCGGGAGGAACATCTTCGGCCGATTCTTCGTGATCGGCCACAACCGAGTGGCGTATCCCCCGGCAAGCACCACAGCGTCCATACTCTATCGCACCGAGTGCGCTCCTAAGTCCTTTTTCATCCACCCGGACGGGAAAGAAACTGATTTCGACGGTCGGCGGCGTCCGGACTGACCCGCGACCTGATGTGGGCCGTCAGTCTTCCAGTATATAATGCGGGGTTTTCACCCGGCCACCGGATTGATATACCGGGAACGACCCAGGTGGAGTATGAACGTGTCGACGACCCGAGAGCGGATCGACGCCATGTTACGGGATGACGCGTTCACGGTGTCGACGTTGAGCGAGGAATTCGAACTCTCGCGACGGGACGTCGTTTCACACCTCCGCCACGTGGCAAAGAGCGTCCAGGGCGAGGGAAGCGAGTTCCTGGTCCGCCCACCGGAGTGCCTCGACTGCGGCTTCGACGATTTCGACGACTTGCTCAACGAACCGTCGCGATGCCCGGAATGCAAGAGCGAATCGATCAGGGAACCCGCCTTTCGAATCCGCGAACCTGCGGGGTGACGAGGGGCGAACCGAGCGATATACGGCTGGAAATCGATCTTTCTGTCGGTTTCCGTGATCGGGCGTGAGACTGAATTGTCAGTCCCGAAAGCCTCAGGTCTTGTCTTTCCCCGAAAGCCTCAGGTCTCGTCCGGATCGGATTGAGTGGCCCGTTCCACCCAGCGGGACACCCGCTTCTCGGAAACGTCGGCCTCCGACGCGATCTCCTCGGGATCGGCCCCGGCGAGGTCGCTGACCGTCGAGACCCCGGCTTCGTTCAGGCGTTCGGCGTACGCCTCACCGATCCCCTTTATCGAGTGGACAGGTTCCTCCCCGGCCAGTTCTTCACTCTCCTCGAGCGGTTCTTCAC
>JBDGTL010000115.1:0-13364 GCA_042216905.1 Halodesulfurarchaeum sp. | reverse complement strand
GCGGTTCTTCACGCTCCCCGGGTAGGGATTCCTCCGTCCTCTCGGGTTCCCCAGAGGACTGTTCGTCTGGGGACGGTTCGTCGGTTCCGGAGCCGAACGAAACCGGTGCGGTATCGGGGTCTCTGGAACCGGGTTCGGTATCGGAATCCTTCGACTCCGATTCGGTCTCTGGGTCATCAGCAGTGGATTCCGACGCGCCCTCCCTATCGCCAGACGGTGTCGGTGATTCGTCGGTCGTACCCGCTTTGGTTTCCGATTCCGGGCCGGTTTCCTCGCCCGAGACAGTCGATTCAGCAGCCGAAGGCGACTCCTGGTCCGGGGGTGTGTCGGACGGTTCAGTCCTCGAATCCTGTTCGGTCTCGCCTGATTTCGAGTGGGTCGGTTCCGTTACCACACGCTCCGTCTCCGCATCCACGTCCCGTTCGCGTCTGTTGTCCGTCCCCCCTTCACGTTCAACCGTTACTTCCGGGGTTTCCCGGGAGCCGGAATCGGAGGAGGACGGGTTGAGGAGGTCGACGATTCTATCGATGAGGCCCATTCTATCCCGAGGTACGCCGCCGGAGGTACATAAATTCCCAGTAGACTACGAACGTTCCTCGCCCAATCCCGACCGCAACGCCCGGTTCATCGCGTCGACGGGGGCAGTTCGTCCAGTCCATACCTCGAACGCGGCGACCCCCTGGTAGAGGAGCATCCACGCCCCGTCGATTGTCCTCGCGCCCGCGCGCTCGGCCGCAGTTAATAATGTGGTTTCGAGCGGGGTGTAGACGATGTCCATGACGGTCAGATCCCCGTGCAAGAGTTCGGGTGGGACCGGAGTCCGGTCCTCTTCCATACCGACGCTAGTTGCGTTAATGAGAATCTCGGCCTCCGGCACGAGTTCCGGTAACGCCGGGAGCCCGTGAGCAGACGCGTCGAGGAAGGACGCCAGTTCCTCGGCGCGCTCCACGGTGCGATTGGCGACGTGCAGGTGGGATCCCGCACGTGCAAGCACGTAGCCGATGGCACGGGCCGCACCACCGGCGCCGACCATGACGACCTGTTTCCCGGAAGGGTCGACGCCGTGGTGCGAAAGTGCCCGACGGGCACCAGCGGCATCAGTATTGTACCCACGGACCCGGTCATCCTCGAAGGAAATCGTGTTGACCGCACCGATGTCGGCTGCTGTCTCGTCCGGGAGGACCTGATCGAGCACGTCCTGTTTGAAAGGGATCGTCACGTTGAGTCCCGAGATGCCCAGTGCGGCGGCCCCGTCGATTGCAGTTCTGAGGTGGTCGGGGGCTGGTTCGAAGGTGACGTAGGCCGCGTCGAGTCCCAGTTCGTCGTACGCCGCCTCGTGCATCACGGGAGAGAGCGAGTGGCCGACTGGATTCCCGATGAGCCCGTAGACGTCCATGGAAGATACTCGGAAGGTGGTGCCAAAAGGGTTTCACCCCACTAGTCGACGACGAGGCAGGTCGTCTCAGTGCGGGCGACGAACGTACTCGTCGGGTGCTGTCCTTCAAACGTGTCGGCGTCGTACGAAATCGTCGATGGCCGTTCCTCGAGCCTGTCGTCGACGGACGTAATCGTCGATGGCCGTTCCTCGAACCTGTCGTCGACGGACTTAATCGTCGATGGCCGTTCCTCTTCCGTGTGATCGGAATCGTCGTCAGTACCGCAGACGAGGCCTCGGTCAACATCGGGGAGGAGTTACGATCCATCGAACGGTGGGAAACGGTCGAGGAAGGCGTCTTTCGGCGCGATGGGTTCGAATTGCGGGAGTTCGAGGACCTCCACTTGAATCTTACCGGGGTCGCATCGTCCTTCTCGGATCCGGAATATGTCGTCGTGGCATCGCGGCACTCGGGAGAGACTGGACCGCTTCTGAGCGCACACTTCACCGGGAATTTCGGAAACGCGGAGTACGGTGGATCGGATCGAGAGCTCTCGACTCCCTGTCCCGGGGCACTGTCGCGGGTGCTCGAGGCTCTCGATGCAAATGCACCCCCGGAGTACGACGTGTGCATGGAGTGTACACATCACGGTCCGACCGACTTCGGCACACCGGGGCTCTTCGTCGAACTGGGGAGTGGCGAGGAACAGTGGCGAGATCGGGCGGGTGCAAGAGCAGTGGCAAAGAGCATTCTCGAACTCGAGGACGTGGGACCGGAGACAGACCGGACGCTGGTCGGATTCGGGGGCAATCACTACGCGTCGAAAGCGACGAGAATCGTCCGGGAGACCGAGTTCGGAATGGGCCACGTGGCGGCGGACTGGAGTCTCGATGCAATGGGAGATCCGGTCGACAATCGGGACCTCCTCGAATCGATGTTCGAGAAGAGTACGGCGACGTGTGCGGTGCTTGATGGGGACTATCCGGAGCTCGAAGCGGTCATTCGCGAACTCGGATACCGGATTGTCGGGGAACGATGGGTCAGGGAGACGAGCGGGGTGGATCCTTCGCTCCTTTCTGACCTGGAGGTCGCCCTGGGAAGTGTGGGAGACGGACTACGCTTCGGCGACGTCGACCCAGACGGTGGCTCCTTCCTTGTCATCGACCTCCCGAAAGAATTGATCGAAGAATGCCAGGGAATCGACAGGGGGGCGACCCTCGACGCCATCGCGAAATCGACGATCGCATTCCAGACACGGGAGAACGGAAATCGAGTGGGAGAGCGGGCGGCCGTCGGTGACCGGGAGGCGTACGACCGGTTCGTCGAGTCGTGCCTGTCGATCCTCGAACGGGAGTACGAAGTGGTCCGACGGGAGGGCGAGACCATCCACGCCGAACGAAGCACCTTCGACCCGGACCGGGCCGCCGACCTCGGCGTCCCGGAAGGACCGAAATTCGGAATGCTCGCGTCCGGCGAGCCAGTGTCGGTCGACGGGGAAACCATCTACCCCGAAGAAGTCGAGACACGGGAAAATCGGCAGTTCAGCGTCTGACACGTGTCTGACGCGAAGGGGGAAAGGTAATGAGGCTTCATCGTTAACCCGTCTGCAAGATGGATTCGATCGTCGAGGAAGCAATCGACGAAGCCGAAGCCGACCCCCAGGCTTCGGATGGGGAGACACCGTCGAGTGACGCGGAGGAAGAGGGGGTTACTAACCAGGAACTCAAAGAAGTCTTACACGATCTCCAGACCCGGATCACGGTCGTCGGGTGTGGTGGTGCCGGCAGCAACACGGTCGACCGGATGGCCACCGAAGGGATCCACGGGGCAAAACTCGTCGCAGCCAACACGGACGTCCAGCACCTCGTCGACGTCGACGCGGACGAGAAGATACTGATGGGAAAGGAAAAGACGCAGGGCCGGGGTGCCGGTTCCCTCCCGCAAGTCGGCGAAGAGGCCGCACTCGAGAGTCAGGACGAAATCAGGGATACCGTCGAAGACGCAGACATGGTGTTCGTCACGGCCGGCCTCGGTGGTGGGACCGGAACTGGATCGGCCCCGGTGATCGCGAAGGCAGCGAGGGAATCGAACGCCCTCACCATCGCCATCGTAACGACGCCGTTCACTGCCGAGGGCGAAGTGCGACGCACCAACGCGGAAGCGGGTCTCGAACGCCTCCGGGACGTCGCCGACACCGTCATCGTGGTCCCGAACGACAGGCTCCTGGACTCGGTCGGCAAACTCCCCGTTCGGCAGGCCTTCAAGGTCTCCGACGAGATTTTGATGCGGTCGGTGAAGGGAATAACTGAACTCATCACCAAGCCTGGACTCGTCAACCTCGATTTCGCCGACGTCCGGACCGTGATGGAAAAGGGCGGTGTCGCGATGATCGGACTGGGAGAGGCGGACGCCGACGCAAAGGCATCCGAATCCGTCAAAGAGGCGCTCCGGTCGCCGCTCCTCGACGTCGACATTTCCGGGGCGAACGCTGCGCTCGTCAACGTGACCGGTGGTCCGGACATGTCGATCGAGGAGGCCGAGGGCGTGGTCGAGGAGATTTATGACCGAATCGACCCGGACGCCCGGATCATCTGGGGGACCTCGATCGACGAGACGCTCGAGACCCAGATGCGGACGATGGTCGTCGTGACGGGTGTCCAGTCCCCGCAAATCTACGGGCGGAGCGACGTCGAGGAAATGAATCGGCAGTTCGAGGACTTCGACTACGTCGAGTGACACAGCGCCGTTTCTGAAGTTCCCGCAGGATTCGGTTCCACCTCACCCCGTCTATCCGGGTTCTATTCCAATACCAGCCGACGGTGTTCTCATTCTGTCATTCTACAAATACGATCACTGCTGTCCCGCTGGCCCGATTCGAATCGGTGTATCACAGGACGAGGCGTGTTTTCAACTCGACCAATTACAGGCGAAGGCTGAGGTCTGTATCAAAGAGACACGCTGTTCACGCTCGTCCTCGATACAGTCTCAGACCCTCAATACGCCACGAGGACGACGATACCAAGGAGCACCGATCCGATGCCGAAGAAGACCGTAAGAACCGGATGGTTGAGGACCCCGGCCGCAAAGGTTCGACCGCCTGCCACAGCGAGGGTGAGGACGATTCCTGCGAGCACGTCAAGAAAATCGGAAGAGGACCCCAGTTGGGCGACGTTCGTTGCCCACTCGTGGTTCAATTCGGTCCAGGCCGTCCGCCAGTTCGGGAGGACGATGAGGACTGCGCCGATGACGAGGAGAATCGAACCGATTCGTCTCGACTGGGACCGGAGGGAATCCTCCATCGGATGTGTTGGTTCGTTTCTCTAAAGCGATAAATCGACTGGAATAGAACGGCGTCCCCGGGCGGCACTGTTTGGATCTATTCCGCGCATGGTTGCCATTTTGTTGCACACTCCCTTCTTTGAGGACGCATCTGTGAGGAACCGACAGTGTTCTTTCTGTTCGTTCTCGTACTCTACTGTCCGTTTTGGTGACCGTGATGGCTCGGATTGGCTCTCCGTTTTCACGTCTCGTGGTCCCGGTTCCAATAGATAGAAAAGCGAGGGTCGCAAATCCACCCCTATGGACGTACCGTACGAATTGAGCGCGTACACGAGGGTACTGAAGCTCGCAAGTACCCCCGATTGGGAGGAGTTCTCCCGGATTTCTCTGATCGCCGCAGCGGGGATATTCCTCATCGGATTCATGGGATTCGCGATCTTCCTCTTCATGAGCATCTTGCCGGGGGCCTGAGTATGGGAATGTACGCCGTCAAGACCACGGCCAGCCAGGAACAGACCGTCGCGAGTATGATCGCGAACCGGGAAGAGAAGAAGATTCACGCGGTGCTCGCACCCGAGTCGTTGACCAGTTACGTGATGGTCGAAGCGGACGATACGGGCGTCATCGAACGCGTCCTGAACGACATCCCTCACGCCAGGAATCTGGTCCCGGGCGAGAGCGGAATCTCCGAAGTCGAGCACTTTCTCTCCCCGAAACCGGACGTCGAGGGTATAGCGGAGGGCGACATCATCGAGTTGATCGCCGGCCCGTTCAAGGGAGAGAAGGCCCAGGTCCAGCGCATCGACGAAGGCAAGGACCAGGTCACGGTGGAACTCTACGAGGCGACCGTCCCAATCCCGGTAACCGTCCGTGGCGATCAGATCCGGGTGCTGGACAGCGATGAGCGGTGACGGGGACCGGGTACTGGAGAGTTTTGCTGTGAATATTTTCGATTTATTTTAAATAGGTTTTTTAAATTACGTTTTCGTTTTTGATGCAAATATATCGGTGTTTCCAATGTATTTAGTATTATATACTATATATTGAGGTGTATATTCGATATATTGAGTTATATATTCTATATATTGAATTGCATATTCCATATATTGAGTTATATATTCTATATATTGAATTGCATATTCTATATATTGATGTATATATTCTATATATTAGGGTAATTTTGTTATATACTGTAATGATTTTAATATTCGTACAGTAACTTCTCTCCACGCATCGTGTTGGTCCTGATAGAATGATAATTCGTCGTGCTATGTCGGGACCGGGACCAATCTCGTTCCGTACGCCACGCTACCCAGAAATGCGGTTCTCGAAACCACACCGATTGTCGATATCGTCAACAGAGTCGTCCCTATCGGCCGGGACGGCCGGCCACAGAATTCGACGATGCGACAAAAGCACACTCGGCAGAAACTCACTCGGCAGAAACTTACTCGGCGGAAACTCACTCTGCAGAAGCTCACTCGGCGGAAACTCACTCGGCGGAAACCACAAAACGTACCCGAAGGACCGGACCTGCCGTCGACGCTTTCCCCTCAATCCTTCGCTTCGACCGCGATGACATCACCCGCATCACTCGACAGGTGGTCCTCGATGGCCGAGAGGTCCGCCCGTGCCTCGATAGTGTCTTTGATGTGCTCCCGCCACCGGATAGCGTCAGCGTCCGCGTCGTAGTGTCGGACGTACGCTGCACGATTGTGCTCATCAAAGACGTGTTGAATCGCGAAGAACCCCGCCGGAACCTGTTCGCCACAGATGTGACACTCGTGCAAATCGTGATCTGCCATCTGGTGTGCGAGAAGGGATTCCGGATCGTCGAATACTCGCTTACATCCCCGGATCGCACAACCCCAATGGGCCATGGAAGGAGGTTGTATAAGACCCCTTATAATAATTTCCCCCATTCCCAGCGATTTCTGTCGACCGATCCGACGTGCGTCAGACGGGCGTCCCACCGTGAGAGGCGAGATATACACAAATGTGGATACCCTCCGGGTACCGGCGGTGTTCCACGTCACCGGAAGCGAAACCCGTTCCAGAATCAGTTGACGACAGCCCGATCAAAAAGCAAAATACGGCTCTGCCCCGACGTTCGAATCGTGCAGACGACACGCGTCGACCTTCACGTGAAGATACTCGACGAGACCGTCGTCGAGCGGGCGAAATCCCGCGGAATCGACGTGCTGGTCTACGCGCCCCACTTTACCCGGTTACCGGACGTAGAGGAAAAAGCGTCTACGTTCTCCGACGAGGACCTCCTGATCGTTCCGGCCCGGGAAATCTTCACGGGCACCTGGCGAAACCGGAAACACGTCCTCGCCCTCGATCTCGAATCGCCCGTTCCCGATTTCATAACCCTGCCGGGTGCCATGCGGGAACTCCGACGCCAGGATGCACTCGTCCTCGTGCCCCACCCGGAGCTCCTCACGTTCAGTCTCGTCGAGTCGGACCTCGCCCGGTATCGCGACCAACTCGACGGGATCGAGGTGTACAACACGAAATACCGACCGGCGAACACGCGTGTGGCAACAGGTCTGGCTCGTCGGTACGACCTCGATCCGTTCGGCTCATCCTACGCACACCATCATGGGTCAGTCGGGGAGGTCTGGACCGAGTTCGATGCCGACATCGAGACCGAAACGGACCTCTACGATGCACTCCGAAACGGGGTCGATCGGCGGGTTTTCCACCGATCTGGCCCTCGGCACTCCGCCAGGCGGGCTGTCGAACTGGGGGATCTCGTCTGGGAGAACACGTACGAAAAACTCGACCGGGTTCTGCTCTCCGGACTCGAACCGACTCATCCCCACCACATCGCCTACGACGGTCGCTTCGAGGACGTCGCCGTGTACTGAACGGTCGGGGGATCCGTTTCCAGGGTCTCGAAATCCGTTACTGACGGTCTGGAAATCCGTTACTGACGGTCTGATAATCCGTTACTGACGGTCTG
Organism: Halodesulfurarchaeum sp.; assembly: GCA_042216905.1. Lineage (GTDB taxonomy): Archaea > Halobacteriota > Halobacteria > Halobacteriales > Halobacteriaceae > Halodesulfurarchaeum. The sequence continues at coordinate 5,741 of JBDGTL010000115.1, read as the reverse complement.
GAAACCGTTTTTGAGGAGACTGGAAATCTGTTACTGACGTGCCTGAATCGTCCCCTACGTCGAGGACCGAGACTCCCCAGTCGGTGAGGAGACCGCCGATTCGAGCATCGACAGCGCCGCCCGGGCGATGTGTTCCTTGATCGCCATCCTGTCTCCGTCGAATTCACGATGTTCGACCCGGGTGTGCGAGGTGTGGGTTCCCCACTCGCCGGCGTACGCCACGGCGATGAAGACGGTGCCGACCGGTTTTTCTTCGGTTCCCCCGGTTGGCCCGGCGATGCCGGTCGTCGCCACGGCCCAGTCAGTCCCGGAACGGTCCCGAGCCCGACGGGCCATCTGACGGACGACCGGTTCGCTAACTGCCCCGTGATCGTCGAGCGATTCCCGCGAAACTCCCAGGTCCAGTTTCGCGTCGTACGTGTAGGTCACGAACGATCGATCGAAGTACGCACTCGACCCAGGAACGTCTGTGAGAAGGGAGCCGATCAGTCCCCCGGTGCACGATTCGGCAGTCGCGACGGTTTCCTCGCTATCCGCGAGCAACTCACCGATGCGCTCTTCGACCGGTGGATCCGCGTTGAATTCGCGCATATGGCATGCTGGCCCGGGCGAGACCATCAACCTGTGCCCGGACCTACGTCGAAAGGCACAGGTATCCTGAACGGCAGGTTGGGACATGGATTACGAAGATCCGTTGTTCTTCCGGGTGATGGCCTACGCCAGCGAGGCCGACCGGGACGTTATCGACATGGTAAGCGGCGGCCCCGACTGGGAGCCACCGGAGGGCATCACTGCGGGGCTTCGGGAATACGCATCCCTCCAGAGCCGCGACTTTCAGTACGCCCCGGCACCCGGCCTCCCCGAACTTCGTGAGGCGGTCGCCGAGCGACATGGCGTCGATTCCGAACAGGTCATCATCACCAACGGGGCCGGAGAGGCGAATTTCCTTGCGATGGCAGCGGCGTTCGACCGGGAACTCGGATCGGAGGCAGTCCTCACCGACCCGGTGTATCCCTATTACCCCGGGAAGGTGAACATCCTCGGTGGAACCCAGGTTTTCGTTCCAGTCGACGAGGACGGATCGCTGGACCCAGAACGCGTCCGCGACGCCGTGAGGGAGGAGACCGCCTGCATCGTCGTCAACACGCCCAACAACCCGACCGGAGCAGTGTACGACGCAGACGTCATGCAGGCGCTCGTGAGAATCGCCGAGGAGCACGACGCGATCCTGGTGAGCGACGAAGTCTACGCCGACTTCGATTACACCGGGGATTTCGAAAGCGCGCTCGAGATCGACTCGGGCCACCGGATCGTCACCGGATCCTTCTCGAAGACCTTCGCGATCACCGGATTCCGGGTCGGATACGTGATCGCACCGCCATCACTCATCGACGGTATCGCCCGGCGACACATGCTGATCAACGTCTCCATCACGCGACCCGGTCAGTACGCGGTCCTCCGGGCGCTCGAGTCGACCGACCCGACGTACTACGAGAAAAACCGACGCCTGGTTTCAGACCGGATCGATACCTTCACTGCGGCACTGGAGGAAAGCGGAGCCAGGTTTACTCGACCGGACGGCGCCTTCTACGTGATGGTCAAATTCCCCGGGTTCGATGCCACCCTCGAGAACGTCTTCTCCCTCATCGACGAAACCGGCGTCGCCGGGATGCCGGGGTCGGCGTTCGGAACGAGCAGGTCGGAGTGGATCAGATTCGCAATGGTGACGCCGCACGTAACGACCGCTGCCGAGCGTCTCCAGGAGTATTTCGACTGATTGTGGCGAGACGTGTTCGCCTCTATTCTTCGTGAGTAAGGCCTCCAGTGGTGTCCAATAGAATCGGTCCTGACTCCCGTGGACGATCCGAGTTAATAAGGGCCGTCGTTGGGGCCGGGAGGATCCCAACGATCCACGAGAACGACGGTTGAATGGGCCTATCGTCCATCGTGACACTATTGAATACAACTGTGACTTCGCCATGGAGACACCGACGAATACTCACGCCCCGGGAGTGTTCGAACACGCATGGACGAGATCGAAGTCGAGGCAGTCGAGTCGATCGAACCGGGGCTGGACGACGAGACGGTCTCGTACGTGCTCTACGGTGGAAAAGGGGGTGTCGGGAAGACGACCATGGCAGCGGCGACCGGACTCGCGAGCGCCGCGTCGGGCGTTCGGACCCTCGTCGTCTCCACGGACCCGGCACACTCCCTCTCGGATACATTCGAGACCGACGTCCCGAATTCGCCGGAACCCATCCGGGAGGACATCCCGCTGTCCGCCGTGGAGATCGATCCCGACGCCGCCATGGAGGAGACTGCCCTCTTCGGGGAAGACGGGTCCCCGATGGGGCAACTTGGAGAACTCCTCGGTGAGGCCGGGATCGATCCCCTTGCCGGGGGATCGATGCCGGGAGCCGACGAGGCAGCGGCGATGCAACTGTTGCTCGAGTACCTCGACGACGACCGGTTCGAGCGGGTCGTCGTGGACACTGCCCCGACTGGGCATACGCTCAGACTCCTCGAACTCCCCGAAATCCTCGAGACGATGGTCGGTCGAATGGTCCGCTTCAAAGAGCGCCTCGGCGACGTGATGGACGGGATAACTGGCGTGTTCGGCCGATCGGACGAGTCCGAGGCCCAGGCCGGTGTCGACGACCTGGAGGAACTCGCCGACCGGGTCGAACGGCTCCGGGCACTCCTCCAGGACCCCGAGCGGACGGATTTCAGAATCGTGACAGTTCCCGAAGAAATGGCCGTCCTCGAGGCCAAGCGGCTCAGAGACCGCCTCGACGGCTTCGACATCCCGGTCGGGACCGTCGTCGTGAACCGGGTGATGGAACCGCTCTCCTCGATCACGGACGAGGTCGAGGCGGGTACCTTCGTCGAACCGAATCTCGAGGACTGTCAGTTCTGTAAGCGACGGTGGGAGGTCCAGCAAAGCGCTCTCAGAGAGGCCCAGGACCTCTTCCGACAGGTGTCCGTCAAACGGGTGCCACTGTTCGCAGACGAAGTCCGTGGCGAACGGATGCTCGAACTGGTCGCCGCCTGTCTCGAGTAGCACCGACAGGACTCCGGTGATTGGGTGCAGTCCGATCTCTTCCAGTGACCGTCTTCGACCGATTTGTCCTCCATCGTACCTGCACCGGCCACATGAGTCAGTTCCCTCGTTTGCAATCACGTCGGCCTTCCCCCCCCCACGAGTGCCCCCACAGTACATAGTGAGGACCGACCCTGTCGATTTCCGAGGGTCGACAGATTCCAGAGAAGTCCTCACGGTTCGACCACCACCGATCGACCCGTGGTATGCAATACTGACGTTCGATATATCGTTCGCGACGAACGGAACTCGCCGGAGAATACGACTCGAAGTGGTCGGGAATTACGGTCAGTCGGCGGGGTCCACCACGATAACCCGGAGGTCGTTGACGTTCGTCCCCGTTTGCCCGGTTACCACCTGTGCGTCGCGAGCCTCGAAGTACGATCCACTGTCGTTCTCCTTGAGCGCGGTCGTGGCCTCGGAGACGTCGACGAGCGAGGAATCGAGAATTCCACCGGCAGCGTCGCTCCTGCCATCGATACCGTCGGTGTCGATTGCCGCCATCACGGCGTTTGACGGAAATTCGAGGGCACCGCCGAGGACGAACTCCTGATTGGGACCGCCGCTTCCCTCTCCCTCGATGGTGACGGTGGTTTCGCCACCCGAGAGGAGGACTGCAGGGGGTTCAATCGGGTTGCCAGTCGCCTGGATCTCGGCGGCGATCGCAGCGTGTGTCTTGCCTGACTCGCTCGATTCCCCCTCCACCCGCGAAGAGAGGATCATCGGGTCGTATCCCCGTTCGGAAGCGACCGAGGCCGCTCCGTCGAGGGCAGTGAACCCGTCGGCAATGATGTGTGTCCTGACACGATCGAAGATCGGATCGTCGGGTTTCGGCGTCTCCTCGATCTGGCCGTCCCGGCCCGCCTCGAGGTGGTCGATCACGGCCGTCGGGACGTCGACGTCGTACCGATCGAGCACGTTCAGGGCATCCTGGAACGTCGAGGAGTCGGGGACCATCGGGCCGCTCGCGATGACGTCGAGGTCGTTTCCAACCACGTCGCTCAGTATGAGCGCCACGGTCGTCGCCGGCGCGAGGGTCCTGGCCAGATTGCCGCCCTTGAGTTCCGAGAGGTGCTTCCTGACAGCGTTGAATTCGTGTATCGTCGCACCACTCTTGAGGAGTTGATCCGTCGTCTCCCGGAGGTCGTCGATAGAAATTCCCGTGGCAGGTGCGGGCATGAGCGAACTCCCGCCCCCCGTTATGACCCCGAGAACCAGTGTGTCCTCGTCGGCCTCCTCCGCTCTCGAGAGGAGTCGTTTCGTCGATTCGACGCCCTCTCGGGACGGGACCGGATGGTCGCCCGAAAGCACCGTGACCCGTTCTGTCGGCTCCGGATCGTCCGTAATCACGATCCCACCGTCGAGGACGTCCCCGAGCGTTTGCTCCAGGGCGCGGGCCACCTGCGCTGCTGCCTTTCCTCCGCCGAGCACGATTACCGTGTCGTATGCAGAGAGGTCGTACGTCTCGTCTGCGACTGAAAGCGTTTCGTTTCGTACCGATACCTGTTCCTCGATCACGCGAGCTGGATTCGCTGCCTCGACCCCCGCTTCGATGCACGAGAGCGCGAGATCGTGGGACGGGGTCCGAGCCAGCGCATCCCGGTTGCGAATATCCGTCATTCCAACCACCGTATCATCCGGACGACCGTGTCACGAAAGCGCTCCGGGACGAATATCGCCAGGGGGGCGTATTTCGCGACAGTGCCGACGGTGTACCGCGGATCCGGTGTTGCGGTGGTTCCCGCTTCGAGAATGACGTCTGCGACCGTCTCTGGTTCCACCTCCCCCATCCAACGGAGCTTCCGAGCGTCGTCGTACGCATCGTACAGCTCATCGTACACGTCCGTCCGATCGAAACGGTGTGTTTCGTACTCGCGCTGTTCCGCCGCCTGCCTCGCCACGGGTCCGTGTCGAACGACGACGACGTCGATGCCGAGGCCGCCCACTTCCCCCCGGAGGGCGTCACTCAACGAGGTCAGTGCGGCATTCGAACTGGCAACGGGACCGGATCCGGGTATCGAGAGCGGCCCCAGACCGCTTGCCACGTTCACGATTGTCCCGTCTTCTTCCGCCCGCATGTGAGGGAGCACGGCCCGAATGAGCCGATGGGGACCGTACACGTTCACGTCGTATTGTCGGTGGAGTGCGCTCGGCGGTACGTCTTCCACCGTCCCGAACTGGGCGTAGCCGGCGGCGTTGACGAGGCAGTCGATCCCCCCATGCTCGGAGACGGCGTCCTCCACAACCGACGTACATTGTTTCGGCTTCGTGACGTCGAGTTCCGAGATTGTCGCTCCCTCGCGTTCGAGGTCCTCGATCGATTCCTCGTCCCGTGCAGTTGCATACACGTTCCAGCCGGCCTCGAGGAAGGTCGTCGCCGCGGCCCGACCGATCCCGGCCGAACACCCCGTTATGAGTGCGGTCCGTTCCATGTACTAAATCTCTCGGACCCGGAAGTTAATCCTTGTACTCTCTCCTCGCTCGTTCACACTCAATGTTCGATTCTTCATGCCGTACTCTCGGCTTGCTCGTTCTCTCCCTTCTCTCATGTCCGTTTTTCTCCCCTTCTCTCATGTCTGTTTTTCTCCCCTTCTCTCATGTCTGTTTTTCTCCCCTTCTCTCATGTCCGTTTTTCTCCCAT
>JBDGTL010000077.1:22795-26409 GCA_042216905.1 Halodesulfurarchaeum sp. | reverse complement strand
CTGGGGAGTGAAGGAGAACAGGAAGGAGCTGGGGAGTGAAGGAGAACAGGAAGGAGCTGGGGAGTGAAGGAGAACAGGAAGGAAAGGGGGAGGAAAGGAGAGAAGGACGGGGTCGGTGTACCGTGTGACCCCCAGGTATCGGGTCGAACGTATGGTACAATCGTGGAATAAATATCGGATTCGAACCCGGTCGTTTCACAAATATGGATTCTCTCGGCTAACCATCAATCCGGAAACCTTGTAACGTCCCCGCACGCGTATTCCGGTGATGCTCGACCGGCTGTTGGGCAAGGCCGACTTGCAGGAGCGGATCGAGGAACTCGAGGACGAGCGGGATTCCCTCGAGGCGCAACTCGAGGCCGAATCGGAGCGCCGCCGGGAGGCCGCACGGAAGCGACAGGAGGCAGAAGAGCGGGTGAACCGCCTCGAGGACCGGATTACCGAACTCGAAGACCGGGTCAGGCGCGCCGAGGGCGGTACGGAAACGCTCTCCTATCGCGATACAGCGACCGTCCGGGGCGATCGCCTCGACCGCGTCCTATCCCGTCTCGAATCCGTCGAGACGGACGCGGGTGCAATCTCGGCGATGGTCGACGACGCTGCCCCACCGGAACTCCGGGACGTGCTCGGGCAGCGAGCGGCGCTCGTCGACCGGGCCGCACCCACACTGGCGTACGTCGACGACGAGGCGCTCGTGAGCGTCACGATCAGACCCCCGGTCGCGCCGGACGCCTTCGTCACCGTCGAGGACTCATTCCGGATCGATCGCGAGTGGTTCCAGCCCCGAGGCCGTTATGCCCTCGCGCTGGTTCGCTCTGACCTGTTCGCGTTGGGTGAATACCAGGCCCTCGAACCGGTTTCCTCCGGTGGATTCGAGAGCGACGTCCGGGGCGATCACTCCAAAGGCGGCTTCTCCCAGTCCCGCTTCGAACGACGGCGCGACCAGCAGATCGACGATCACCTCGACCGTGCCCGGGAGGAAATCGAGGCGGCGACGACCGACCGCGTGTTCGTCGTCGGCGAGAAGACACTGCTTCCGGACTTCGACGACATCGCGACGGTAACGAAACCGGTGAGTGCCACCGGAACGCCCGAACAGGCCCTCGAGGACGCCCTCGAGGAGTTCTGGAGCGTCAGGTTGCACGTTATCTAACGACGCCCGCACTCATCAGGACGAATACGTCCCCGCTCCGCACGGAAAGTGAAAGTATTCACGACATGTGTGTTGGATGATCCAACTCCACCTCCATGCCACACTAACTGTATTCATATATAGTATTTGTATTCATATATAGTATTATTGGTAAGTATACTAGTAATAGTTTTATTATTTCGTAAATTTGTCTATCTAGTTATTTGTACCGTAAATGTTTAGTTTTTACCATAATGAATAATCTAAAAAATAATATTTAAGTTTGTAGTCAAAGGTCCTTTTATTTATGTTACTAATTATTGGTATAGTATATACCAAATTTATTTATTGTCGTATTCGGATCTCATTTATCATCATATTTGGAACCCATTTATCATCGTATATTAACTCTATTTATTATTGTATTAAGTATTAATTGTATTATTACGTTTGCTCCTCACCCTCCCGAACGAAATCGGCAGGCCGCGGGACTCATCGAACGACTGAACCGTCGACGATTCACAGAAGCGGTTCGCCCCGGGTCTCCCGGCCGAATGTGAGGACGACCAACCCACCGACCGCGAAGGCCACCGCAAGTGGCGCAAGTGCGACGAGGTACCCGGTCTGGACCAGGGCACCGGCGGTGATCGGACCGATGACCGCGGCGACCTTTCCGACCCCGCCGGCGTAGCCGTTCCCGGTTGCCCTGACCTCGGTCGGGAAGAGTTCCGGTGTGTAGGCGTAGATGGCTCCCCAGGCGCCGAGAGTGAAGAAACTCGCTGCGAGGAGGCCGAGGAGGAACGGCCAGAAGCCGGACACGGCGACCCCGAAGAGTCCCACGGACGGCATCGTCGCCGCGAAGACGAACGTGAAGACGCCGGAAAGCAGGAGGTACGTCCCGAGCGTGACCTTCCTGCCGACCGCGTCAACGAGGTACGCCGCGGAGAGGTACCCGGGAATCTGCACGAGTCCGATCAGCAGAAAGTAGAGATACACGTTCCCGATCACGCCCGCGGCGCCGACGGTCTTGGGGAGCCAGATGAACACGCCGTAATACCCGAAGTTGATCGCGAACCACGCCAGCCCGATCATGATCGTCTGCCGGCGGAGGTCCGGTTCGAACAGCCGGGAGAACCCGGTGGTCGTTTCCGCCGCGACCCGTTCCGCGTCGATGGTGTGTGCCGTCTCGTCGTTCTTTCTCGCGATGGCCTCGATCCGGGCGTTGGCCTCGTCGATCCGTCCCTGTTTGGCGAGGAAATACGGGGTTTCCCCGAGTTGAGAGCGGATCACGAACACCAGAAGCGCGGGGAACCCGGCGCTCAGGAACAGGAGTCGCCAGCCCGCGACCGCCCCCAGGACCGGGAGGGAAACGGTCCCGGCCGGCGACGCGAGGGCCGCGAGTAAGATCCAGGCGAGCAGGACCGCGATGATGTTCCCGAGTGGCCAGAACGCGTCGAGGTACACGAGATACCGGCCGCGGCGGTTCGTTGGCAGGTGCTCGGAGAGGTAGGACATGTCGACCGCGAGCGCCCCGCCGAGACCGACACCCGTGAGGAATCGAAGGGCGAATCCGGAGTAAAAACCCATCGCGAGAGCGGTCAGGCCCGCGAAAATCGAGTACGTAAGGACGGTCCACTGGAAGGCCTGTTTTCGCCCGTACTGGTCCGCGAACCACCCCCACCCCCAGTTGCCGAGGATCATCCCCATGAGCGAGGCGCTCCCGAGCAATCCGGCGGACAGCCCCGAGAGCCCCCAGGCCTGGATGAGCACGGGAAGCGTGAAGCTGATGATGATCACTTCCATCCCGTCGAAGGCCCAGGCCGCACCGCAGATGGCGAGCAATCGGTTGTGGAATCGACCGATGGGAATCCGATCGAGTACCTGTGAGACCGGGACGACGTCGTGTTCCGACATCAGTTTCGAATCACCTTTTCGAATAGCAACTGGATTCAGCTACTTAACTTATGTGATTGTATATCATCAATCCCCAATATTGAATAATATATTTATTCAATCCAGGGTGGTAAGGACTTTCACCGTTCATTCCGAAGGGCGACACGATGACGACCCAGACCCACATCGTCCCGGTCGGCTTCGATTACGACCGGATCATCGCCCCGTTGATCCGGGAGCGACTGGAAGTGGACCGCGGGATCCTCCTCGAGGGTGCGGTCGGTAGCGAGGCCAACGTCGAGTACTCGAAGCGCCTCACGAAGAAACTCGAACAGGACTTCCGGAACCTGCTGGGGGCCGAAACGGAACGGTTCGCCGTCGAGGACGTCTACGATTACGACGCCGTCTTCGAGCAGGCATTCGACCTCATCAACGGAGAACTCGACGCGGGCGCGGAGGTATGGGTCAACATCAGCGCGATGCCCCGGACGGTGAGTTTCGCGTTCGCGACCACGGCGCATTCGATAATGGTCGAGCGACAGGAGGACCGGGACCGCGTTCATACGTACTACACGGCACCCGAGAAGTA
>JBDGTL010000077.1:16547-22695 GCA_042216905.1 Halodesulfurarchaeum sp. | reverse complement strand
CGAGGAGGTCATCCTGTTCACGCTCGGCGAATACGGGGAGTTCGAATCCGTCTCCGAACTCGCCGAGACCCTGGCGTCGGACCTGGGCGAGGAGTACACCGACAGCTTCCGTTCGAAGGTCATCTACAACGTCGACCGCCTGGGTCCCGGCGGCAAGGGATATATCGAACAGGAGGAACACGGTCGCTCCTATCGAACCCGACTCTCTCGAATCGGGGAACTCTGGGTCCGTTCGCACGCCGGACAAGAACCGGACCGACTGCAGTGATCACAGCCAGCGGTCCGGGCCACACGCCAGTTCGCTCACTGTCCGAGGGGAATCTCGACGAGTGATATCGAATCCGACGGGACGGTCGTCTCGAGGACGGACTCGAGTTCCCCGTAGTCGGTGGGCCGGTAGGCCGAAATGCCGAAGCTCTCCGCGAGTGTGCCGAAATCGGGATTCGTGAGACCGGTCCCGAAGTGCTCGCCCGTGTGGTCGATTTGCTTCTCCGAGATCAGGCCGTAATCCTCGTCATTGAATACCAGGATCGTGAATCCGACGTCGAGGCGGGTGGCGGTGTCGATTTCTGCGCCGTTCATGAGGAACCCACCGTCGCCGGTGGCCGCGACGACGTTCGACTCGACGGCCAGGTCGGACGCGATACCGCCCGGGACCGCAATGCCCATCGCCGCGAGCCCGTTCGAAATGATGGTGGTATTCGGTTCGTACGTCGGGAAGTTTTGGGCGATGGCCATCTTATGACGTCCGACGTCGGACACCAGGACGTCCGTCTCGTCCATCGCTGACCGGAGGATCGGGAGGACCCCCTCGATTGTAACTGGATCCTCCACGTCAGGGTCCGGGTGGACGTCCTCGACGATGTGGTCTCTGAGGTCGCTGTACCAGTCCCGGTCGCAGCTGGCCTCGACATCGTCGAGTCGGGCGGTGATGGCCCGGAGCGTGGCTGGAATATCGGCGACGATTTCGAGGTCGGGGTCGTAGTGTTCGTAGACCTCGGCCGGTTCGCTGTCGACGTGGACGATCGTCGCGTCGGCTTTGGGGTTCCAGTCCGCCGGATCGTGCTCCGCGATGTCGTATCCCACGGTGATGATGAGATCAGCGGTGGAGATAGCGGTGGACGCTTCCTGGTGGTCGCCGGAGTCGAGGGTCATCAGGGAGTGGGGATCCGCGTCCGACACGGCGCCCTTCCCCATGTAGGTCGAGGCGACGGGGTAGTCGGTTTTCTCGACGAACGCCCTGAGCGGGCCCGCAGCGTCGGTCCGAACGGCACCGTTTCCAGTGATGATCAGTGGTCGTTCGGCCGACTCCAGGAGGTCCTCGAGCCGTTCGATCGAGGGGACGTCCGGGTCCGGTCGGCGGACTGGCTCCCGTTCGGGGAGGGGTGTCTTCCCGGTTTCCTCGGCGGCGACGTCTTCGGGGAATTCGAGGTGTGTCGCTCCCGGTTTCTCGTACTCGGCGAGTTTGAACGCCTTCCGCACTGATTCGTGGACGATGTCGGGGTCGCTGATCTGCGTATTCCAGTCGGTGATCGGCGACAGCATGTCGACCACGTCGATCGCCTGGTGGCTCTCCTTGTGAAGTCGTTCGAGTCCTCCCTGGCCAGTAATCGCCACGAGAGGGGCTTTATCGAGGTTCGCATCGGCGATTCCCGTCACCAGGTTCGTAGCGCCAGGGCCGAGTGTCGAGAGACAGACTCCCGCGTCGCCGGTGAGGCGTCCCCAGACGTCTGCCATGAATGCAGCACCCTGTTCGTGTCGGACCGGGACGAAGGTGATCTCGGAGTCCCGCAGGGAGAACAACAGGTCCTCGAGTTCCTCACCGGGCAACCCGAAGACGTACTCGACACCCTCCCGTTCGAGACTCCGGACGAGCAGATCCGAAGCCTTCATACGAGGACCCTCGTTCGGCGAGTCATTCAATCCATACGGTTTTTCGGTTCACGAACTCCCTGATTCCCGCCCCGGAGAGTTCGCGACCGTACCCTGACTCCCGTATCCCGCCGAAGGGGACCCGGGGGTCCGACTTGACGAGTTGATTCACGTACGTTCCCCCGGCGTCGATCTTCCGTGCGACTCGCTCTCCCCGTTCGCGGTCCTCGGTCCAGATGCTGGCGCCGAGACCGAATTTCGTGTCGTTGGCGGTTTCGATCGCGTCCTCCTCGGACTGGACCTCGTAGACGGCCGCGACCGGCCCGAACACCTCCTCGGTGTCGGCAGGACATCCGGCTGGAACGTCGGTCAGGATCGTCGGCGGGTAGAAGGCTCCATCGCGGTCGAGGGGTTCGCCGCCCGTTACCACGTTCGCGCCGGCTTCGACGCTCGCTTCGACCTGCTCGTGGAGGTCCTCCATCAGTGCCTGACTGGCCTGCGGTCCGACGTCGGTGTCCTCGTCCCTTGGATCACCGACCGTGTACCTCCTGACTTCCTCGGTGAGTCGATCCAGGAACTCGTCGTACACCGACGTGTGGACCACGAAGCGTTTCGCTGCGATGCAGGACTGCCCGCCGTTCTGGTTTCGGGCCCAGGCACCCGTCGTCGCGGCCTCCTCGATGTTCGCGTCGTCGAGGACCACGAAGGGGTCGCTCCCGCCGAGTTCGAGGACCGTCTTCTTCAACTGTTCACCGGCCGTGGCGGCCACGGCCCGACCGGCCGGTCCGCTCCCGGTGAGCGTCGCGGCCCGCACGCGGTCGTCTTCGAGGACGCCGTCGACCTGGTCCGACCCGATCAACAGCGGCTGGAAGACGCCGTCGGGGAATCCGGCGTTCTCGAAGACTGACTCGATGGCGAGGGCGGACCCCGGGACGTTCGAGGCGTGTTTGAGGAGACCCACGTTCCCGGCGACGAGATACGGTGCGGCGAACCGGAATACCTGCCAAAAGGGGAAATTCCACGGCATCACCGCCAGGACGGGTCCGAGTGGTTCGTGGACCGTCTTGACCTCCGTCCCCGGGGGGCTGGGATGGTGGTCGGCCTCGAGGTACTCGTGGGCGTGTTCTGCGTAATGCTCGGCGACCCAGGCACACTTCTCGACTTCGGAGACGGACTGCGAGATGGGTTTTCCCATCTCCCGTGTTATCACGTCCGCGTACTCGCGTGTATTCTCCTCGAGTTCGTCGGCGACGGACTGGAGCAATGCTTCCCGTTCGCGAAGGGGTCTATCGCTCCAGGTATCGAATGCCTCGGTCGCGTTCTCGAGAATCGCGTCGACGTCTTCACTCGAGTGGGATTCGTACGTTTCGACGCGCTCGCCGGTCGCCGGATTGACGACCTCCATGTCTGATCCTGGGGGACCGAGCCGTTTCAACGGCGGTCCACCAGTAGAATCGGCCCCAACGACCAGATTGAGGAGGCTTCGATTCGGGCCCACCCCCTCGTGCGATTGTGCGATTCGAATTTCGCGCACGGGTCGGAACCCTCCACGCGATGCGCAATATATAGAATACGACCAGAAACGTACCCGGCCGGGGTGACCCAATGGTTAATTCCTGGCGGCCCAAGGTGAGTTCGGTGACTGTCACAGACGGGACCCCAGCCATCCTCGTCGGCCGGCGTGATTCGAGCGGCGGGGCGAATCCGGCCGAAACCCGCTCGCTCGCCCGCGTCGCCGGGTACAAGGTACTCGAATCGATGCAGACGCCCGGAGACTTCGAGGCCGCACTGGGGCTGGATGACGGGGCAGTGTCACGGATCGAACGCCGTATCGCGGATAGCGAGGTCACGGCGGTTATCGTCGACGACAGACTCACGCCCCACCAGCGATATGCACTCGCCGAGCGGTTCCCCGGTGGAACGGCCGTGATCGGCCGCATTCGACTCCTGCTCGACGTCCTCGCGGCGCGAAAAGACACCCGTGAGGCCCAGGTGTCCGTCGAGCGAGCGGAGTGCGAGTACGAAATAACACGACTCGGTGCCCGGAGGGACCTCGCGAGACGGGACGAACCAGCCCCCGATTCCCTGCCACTCGACTCGGCCCGCCCAGGCCGCGAAGACGAACTCGAGGACCGGATCAGTCGGCTCCGAACGACACTCGACGACCGCCAGGCCGAACGACGCCGGCGAATCGAGCGACGACGCGAGTCCGGGTTTCACCTGGTCGGGTTGACCGGGTACGTCAACGCCGGGCGGACCACGCTCCTCCGCCGACTGGGGGCCGACGTCGCGGTCGGCGAGGAGTCCGAGCGCCACCCGGACCTCACGGCTGGCCTCCCCGTCGACGAGGACCCATTCACCACGATCGGTCCCGCGACCCGTCGGATGCAGGGATCGGATCGGGACGTCCTCCTGACCGATACGATCGGGGCCATCACCGGCGCCCCCGGGTGGCTGTGGGACGCGTTTCGACCGGCCGTCCAACCGCTCCGTGAGGCGGACGCGGTGGTCGTGGTAGTCGAGGCGACCGATCCACCGTCCACGATTCGGCGGAAGGTCGAGACCGCTCTGGGGCTTGCATTCGACGGCGGCGATTCCGTCCCGCCGATCGCCCTCACGAAAATCGATCTGGTCGACAGCGAAGCCATCCGCGAGAAACGTGCGGGACTGGAGCGCGCGTTCGATACGACCGTCGTTCCGCTATGCGCCCAGGAGGGGACCGGAATCGAGGAACTCGAACGGGTGATCCACGACGCACTCCCCGCACTCGAACGGCGTCGGATCGAACTCCCGTTGTCGGAGGAGGCGATGAGTCTGGTATCGAGAATCCACGACGAAGCGAGCGTCGTCGAGACCGAGTACGGCTCGGAGACCGTCGTCATCGAGTTCCAGGCCGCCGATACAATCGTGGACCAGTTGGTCGCGGCGGCTGAATCGGTGCAGGAGTAGGCGTATGTGGTTTTTTTCCTCAAAATGTATCTCATTTAATATATAATGTATTAACAATTCTCTTATAATATCGTATATTTACTGAGTGATATGTAATCCGTTGTTTTGTAATAGTGTTTTTTTAATAACTAATGCTGTTCGTGAATATTTTTATACTATTTGAATTATACCGTATTTATTTGGTGTTTTTGGTTTCGGCGACAGCACCATCAGACGCCGAGTTCGTCGGCGAGATCGTGGAAGGACTCGATCCGGAGGTCCGGATCGCCGTCGAATTCACCCCAGGGATCGTTCCCACGGTCGAGCCAGACGCCCTGCATGCCGGCGTGCATGGCGCCCTGGACGTCGAACGTGGGCCCGGCGACGTGGGCAATCTGGCGGATTGGAGTCCCCGTCCTGCCGGCGGCGTGGCGGTAGATCGCGGCGTCGGGTTTGAAGGTCTCGATCTCGTCGGCGCTGACGGTCGCTTCGATCAGGTCCCCGATGTCGGCGTGCGCGACCATCGACTCGAGCATTTCGGGATTGCCGTTCGAGACGACGAAGACCGGGTACCCCCCGTTCCGGAGTCGTTCGATGCCGGGGCGGACGTCCTCGAAGACGTCGAGTTCGTGGTAGACCGAGAGGATTTCGTCTCGTTCGTCCTCCGGGAGGTCGACGCCGTGTTTGTCGAGCGCGTACTGGAGAGCATCGCGATTCATCTCGTAAAACGGCTGGTAGAACCCGATGTCGTTCGACACGACGGCGTACAGAAGGGACTGGGACCGCCAGGTGTTCGATATCGGTTCCGGGTTCTCGACCCGCTCGGCCAGTTCCGCCTCGGCCGCGGTCGGGTCGACCAGCGTTCCGTAGGAGTCGACAGTGATCGTTTCGACCCGGTCGGTGTCGAGGGCCATGGGACGGGTTTCGGGTCGAGGGCTGTTAAGGGTGGGCAGGATTCGTCGGGCGAACACTGGTAAAATAATACTACTAGTAATACAGTGACGATCGAAAGCCCCCTTTTGGATTGCCTCCCAATGTGTCCTACATACACGACATTGAGGATATCTGACTCGCATCTCTGAATAGTGCCGAAAGCGGAGGCCAAAAGATCGTTCTTGGCGATACGATCCCTCAGAGGCATTGGTTTCGGTCACCCGATGGTGCCGGATTATCGGGGTGGCGGTTGCCGTGGAGGGGCCGCTCGGTGAGAGTGGGAAATCGAGGGGACGCGAAGGTAACGCTCAAGGCCCGACCGTGGTAACGAGTAGGTACGGGCCCTTAGCTCAGTCAGGTTAGAGCGCGCGGCTCATAACCGCGTCGTCGGTGGTTCAAATCCGCCAGGGCCCAG
>JBDGTL010000077.1:13490-16447 GCA_042216905.1 Halodesulfurarchaeum sp. | reverse complement strand
CTGAAGTTCAAATCCGCCAGGGCCCAGATTTCTCCG
This sequence comes from Halodesulfurarchaeum sp., assembly GCA_042216905.1. Taxonomy (GTDB): domain Archaea; phylum Halobacteriota; class Halobacteria; order Halobacteriales; family Halobacteriaceae; genus Halodesulfurarchaeum. The sequence goes on along the minus strand of JBDGTL010000077.1, from coordinate 16,411 downwards.
ACGTCACCGCTGAGCGACCCTCAACGCCGCCGATCCAATCCCGTCGTAACCGATGCGTGATTTCCCCGGCGTAACCCTGCATCCTCCTATTTGAGTTGAAGATCGCATCATCCGCCTCCACCGTTCAATTCCTGGGCACGTCCCGGACAGTCCCGGAACACAATCAGCGACGGGCGATCTTTCGATCGCTTGGATCAGAGACGTACACGACCTCACCACACCTGGAACACTCCCAGACGTTCGATCCGAGCCTGATGAACCCGACTGTCCCATCGACTGCGAGGTCCCACCGGAGCGTACACTCGGGACATTCGTCCGGACGGAATTTGCTCGTGACGCGGTGAGTCGAAAGATTCCCGTTTTCAGTCGCGTGTTCGATCTTCTCTTGTAACTGCTGGTACTCCTGGATCTCTTCGAGTTGATCCCGCCGGTAGCGTTCCTCGAGGGTTATTTTCCGGGAAATCAGCGCCAGGAGTTCCTGCTTTGCCGCTTCGATTCCGGACCGGAGGAGGAGTCCGTCGACGGCATCTTCGAGTTGGTCTCTCGCCACCGGTTTCGTGAGGTAGTCGTCGATCGGCAGGTCGGCGATTTCTTCGTCCGGTTCCACGCCTGACACCATGGCAATCTGGCCGTCGAACGACGTTTCACGGATGGTATGCAGCAATTCGTCCCCCGAAACCCCCGGCATTCTCCGATCGAGGAGGACGACGTCGACCGACTCGTCGAGGAGTTTCAGTGCCTCCTGGCCGTCGTACGCGATTCGAGTCTGGAAATACTCGGACAGCCACAGACCGTACAGTTCCGCCAGCCCTCGTTCGTCCTCGACGATGAGGATGACGGGTTTCTCCGAGGCCGACGCCGCCTTCTCACTCATTAGATATTGCCCCCTCTCCGGTGACTCGTGGTACCGATACCTCGATCCGTTTGCCACCAGACTCGAATTGGTCGACGTCGATGAATCCATTCGAACGCTGCACCACCAGGTACACCAGCCACAGGCCCAGGCCGGATCCGTGGTACAACGGGTCTCTGTCTTCGTTCCCCTCCAGGATCTTTAATTCCATTTCCGGTATCGGCGGCCCGCCATCCTCGATGGCGATCGTGACAAACTCCTCCGTCCGATCCACCTCCACGGAAACGTCCGGTGACTCGGATTCGGAGTGGACGACTGCATTGTCGATCAATTCCAGGAGCCCCGTTGGGATGTGATCAGTCGCGAACCCAGGAGCGTCCGGGACGGACCGGAGAGCGATATCGGCCGCTGGATACCGTTTTTCGGCCTCCCTGTGGACGCTTCGAACAGTCTCGACGATATCCCGTGGCTGTGGTGCCGGTGGCTCGGAGAGGATTTCTGTAATCCGTCGTTCCTTTTCCGCTGTTTCCAGTAGTGATTCAGTGACCTCGACGATCCGGTCAGTATACAGTGACGTCGCATCGGAGGGCTCGGACGCGATCAGGTCCGTGTACCCGAGAACGACGTTCAGGTCGTTTCGTAACGTGTGTCTGAGCGTGCGTCCGAGGACCTGGATCTGCCGGAGCCGCCGTTTCTGCGAGGTCACATCTCTCGTGATAATCGCGACTTTCCGCCGTCCGTCCACCACGAGCGGGGTGAACCGAAATTCCCCAACCGCGTCACCGACGGGCAATTCGAGATCCAGTTCGACGGTGACCGAGTCCTCGAATGACCCCCCGTTCTCCAGGGCCGCATTGATGATTCCTCGGTATTTCTCCACCTCCTCGTCTGCCAACCACTTCTCGCCGAGTTCGATGGCGGAGTGTCCGAGAAGCCGATCTCTCGGAACGTCGATGTACGAGGTGACTGCCCGGTTCACGAACTCGAGTTCTCGATCGTCGTTGACGATGAACGCCACGGAGTGAATGTTTTCGAGGATGGTTTCCGATTGCCGCGCTTCGATTTCCCGTCGCTTTCTCGTTGATATATCGTGGATGAATCCCTCTAATGTGGCCTCCCCGTCCCCGACCGGTCTGACGTATTGCCCTTGCTCCCATACCCATTTCTCCTCCCCATCTGCGGTCTGTATCCGGTAGGTGGTTCGAAACGGTCGGTCCTCGTCGATTCCAGCCTGGACGTCTTCGTACACCTGCTCTCGATGGTCGGGATGAATGACGTCATCTCCCCAGCTCACCTCACCCTCGAGGAGTGCGCGTGCTTCATATCCACTCAACTCCTCGCACTGGCCCCGCACGACCTCCATGGGCCAGCCACGTTCGTTTCGACATCGATAGATCATTCCGGGAAGATTTTCGACGAGTGTATCCAGTCGTCGGTCGCGTTCCTGGATCTCCTGTTGGCCCACAGAAACGAGGAAGAAGATGGCGATCCCCGTTATCCCGACGAACACCAGATCCGACGCCGGATGAGAAATCAATTCTTTCGATGCCAATCCCACCAATGGGGCCCAATCGAACAGCGTAAGCCAGAGACTGATCGTCACCACGTAGCCGGCACTAATGACCAGGGGCGACGTCACCGTTCGATTCGAAGAAAATATGGGGAAAGACATATTTCTCGTGTGATAATTTCTCCGCCGTATACCTTTGCGTGTCGGTATCAGATGTGATAATACGTTCGAAGGAAGCGGCGGGCATGATGTTAGATATCTAATTATAGCAGGTAGAAAATCGTCTCCGGATATCGAAGCGCTGTTCAGAGAACCGCCTATACGTTAGTTGATAATATTGTATAATGTCCGTCGAGCGAAAGCGCGAGCCGCAATTCGGAAGGGCAGACGACGCCAGTCCGAGCGGATCTGGAGCGGTGCGAATAGACGGAGACACCCTCGTTATTTCCTGCCCGGTCGTATACCACGTCTGGTCAGTACCCCCCTTTCGCGCGGATCGGTTCAACTCGCAGGTGAATTCAACGGACCAATTACCTCAACTCGCCCCAACCCGGGCCC
>JBDGTL010000077.1:0-13390 GCA_042216905.1 Halodesulfurarchaeum sp. | reverse complement strand
GGACGACACTCCGTTTCCCCGGTCCCCGGAAACTATCACAGACGTCCGTGAACGTTATCCCGCTTCGCGGCCAGGTATTGAATGTCCCGCCGTAACGGGGAGAGGAGAGATAACGGAAGAATGACACGATTCGGGCGCGCCCGCCAGTTCCTTCGAACCGCCCTGAACACCAAGATCCGGATCAAGACGAATCGTGATTCCTCGGATGACGAGGACGAAGAGAAGACGAAATACACACCATCAGTCCCGGACGTGACGTGGGAGGACGTCGGCGGACTCCTCGAGGCGAAAGAGCGGTTGAAAGAGATGGTCGTCTGGCCGATCGAACATCCAGAGGCCTACGAACGAGTCGCGCTCGAACCGGCCACCGGCGTCCTGCTCTATGGACCGCCGGGAACCGGGAAGACGCTCCTCGCCAGGGCAGTCGCGAACGAGGCCGACAGCCACTTCATCTCCATCAAGGGACCGGAGCTGTTCAACCGCTACGTCGGCGAAACCGAGCGAAGCATCCGCGACGTCTTCTCGGAAGCGCGAAGCGCCGCCCCGACCGTCGTGTTCTTCGACGAGATCGACGCGATCGGGTCAGAGCGACGCCGGGACAGTCACGATTCGAAAGTCACCGAACGCGTCGTCTCACAACTGTTGACCGAACTCGACGGACTGGAGGAACTGGGGGACGTCGTGGTGATCGCGGCAACGAACCGCCCGGACATGATCGACCACGCCCTCCTCCGTCCCGGTCGCCTCGACCGGCACGTGTTCATGGGAGCGCCCGACGAGGGGGCCCGCAAGGAGATTTTCGAGATTCACACGCGCGGTCGACCACTCGCCGAGGACGTCGATCTCGAGGAACTCGCCACCCGGACGGACGACTTCGTCGGGGCCGATATCGAGTACGTGACCCGCGAAGCGGCGACGAACGCCGTCAGAGAGTACATCTACGCGACGAACGACGGTGCCCCGGTTGACGTCCAGGAGTTGGAATTGACGATGGACCACTTCGAGGCAGCAATCGAATCGGTCGAAGACCGGTCCGAAGAACGAGAACGGCAAATCCTCGACCGGGCCAACACGCCACAGCCCGTCGATTGAGTGCATCCCCCCTCAGTCGCCGGTTCGCGGTGACCGAAGGCGCTCATTCGATCTCGATCCGTTCGTACAGGAAAGCGAGGAAAAAGACCACGAAGAGGAAGATGATGAACCCAGTCTGTGGCGAAATCGGCGTGAAACTCGTGAGGAGCGCACCGGTCAGGACGGCGATCACGACGAGAATGACGTAGTGGACGTATGGGTTTTGATACCACACCATCGTTTGACATAGGGTGCCGACGAGTAAAAGACGTTTGTACCAGTATCGACACTACGAGACGGTGAAAGTCGAAACTGTGCCGTGGGGAAGCCCGTCGTTTCCGTTACAATCGCTCACATTCTCGATTGCGCTGACGCGATCACAAATCCCGCAACAAACCGATCGGAAGCAACGGAAACCCAGAATGTGCGTCTATCGAGGATGCCATAACCAATAGCCGGTGGTCACGTCGAGGTGGTGTCGAATTCGACCACGAACGTCTCGGGTTCCGTGTACGAAACCGACTCGACGGCCACCGAGGAACTGTCGATTCCCACCTCCTGGAGTTCGTACACGAGATCTTCGAAGTAGTCATAATCACAGCACATTCGAGTGAAGGGGCCCTCGAACCGGACGACGAACTCCTCCTCGGTCGTCCGGACGAGGGTCGCGGACGCCATCGGACTCCGATATTCGTTGTACGTCTCGATAGCCCGGGAGAGGACATCTGAGGAGATCATAGTGGGAGAGTATCGTCCCGAAGCGGAATATACCCCGCGAACGGAACACTGGTTGGAATCCCTACGGACCATAATACGGGTTGGAATCCCTACGGAACATAACACACGAGTTGGAACCCAAACGGACCATATGAGGCATGTCGATTAGATCAGAACGAATTAGAACATTCCGATGTTCCGACCGCCTTCACCCAACCCCCCCCCCGCGCCAGCCCTATTCAGGAGAAGGGGTGCATCGAAACTGAGAGAGCCTCTACTCCTCGCCCCATATCGACGTTCGCAATCTCCAGAATGTAACATTCTCAGCGGGTAAGAACGTGGATCTGTATTTTTCGTTCGCGTAACTGTTGTGATACTTTGCAGTCGACCACCCGCCTTTCCGTCGTCGTTTCGGCCCTCACGTTCCTCCTCGGTTTGGTATTCGCCGTCACCGTCGAAGCCGAACGGACCGCCCGGACGGGGGGTTCGACCTGGCTCCCCTTCGTCAGCGCCTCGCCGGTGCTCACCACAATGATCTATCACAACGTCGTCCTCCTCATCGGTTTCCTCATTTCGCCGGTTCTCGTGTTCCTCGTCGGGTACGTCGCCGGACGAGGGATCCCCCTCCGTGACGAGTACGCCCGGGTCCTCGTTGCACTTTGTATCGGTAGTCTCCTCGGGTACGGCATCGGTCGCTCGGTCGCGGTCCTCGTAACGATCGGTGGTCACGGCGGCGCCATCATCGGAATCGTCCTTCCAGCGACGATTTTCGCGACGGCCAGGGTGTCACTCGTCGGTTTCGCCGGGGTGGCTATCGGGTATCTTCGCTCGAATCGCGTCCGGGCGTCTTAGTGACGTGCTGGAATCGATCTACGTCGTGTCCATTTTGCTGTAATTAAATATTGGTGATTTTATTTTAATATTTTTTAAGGTATTGGTTAATCAATAGTAATATTAACACATTGTTCGTACTATTTTTCTAAAATGCATTGTTCTTAATATTATATCTAATTTTCTTATACGTAAGTTTTTCATTTGTATAATTTAGGCTAATTTTTTAATAACGTCTCCCTTCTTCCGTCACGGGACCGACGGGTCGACCCTGTACGATTTCCCAATCGAATTATGCCCGTGAATAGCGATGAGTGGCGTCAGATCCGGAACAGTCGAGAAACAGGTTCAGACCGCATCGATGATTCCTCGGTGGCCCCTAATCAGTGAACAGCGACCGGTCGAAATCCTCCGGTGAGTCCCGGACCAGGCGCTCCGTTCCGTCGTGTTCGTCGAGATCGCCCTCGGCCAACCCCTCGTTCAGCTCCTCGAGGATTTCGGGTTCGACCTTTTCCGTCACTTCAAACACCTCGGCGGGTCGAAGGACACCCCAGATGGCACCGAGAGAATGGAGGAAGACCGCAACGGGCGTGAGCAGTAAATAGACGGGCCAGAGCGCCGGATGCTTTCGATACGCAAGCGCGCCGGCCGCCATGTAGAGGAAGAGGATCGAAAGCAGGGCGGTCGCCACCCACGTATATGCGTGAATTCCGCTCACCGATCCTGGCAGGAAATACGCGACGATTAGGAGAACGGGCACGAATGGTGAGAACGCCCAGGCGACGATCCGGGTTCCGTAGATCGGTCGGTACCAGGCAGGAAGAATGTCGGCGTCCCTCAGGGTCCCGGACATCCACCGTCGCCGCTGTTTGACCATGGCCCACAGCGACGGCGGGGCCTGGTTCCGAAAGCGAGCGTCGACGAGCTGGTAGTCGATCGAACGCTTCCGGGCGGCCCGCCAGATGAAGTTCGTATCCTCGGTAACGGTCGGTACGTCCCACGTCACCGCCTCCTCTATGGAGCGACGGACTGCGAATCCACCTCCCCAGGCATAGAGCGGGTAGCGCAACCGGTGAAAGCCGAACTGCTCGAACTGGTAGCCGGTCCGGAACACCTCACAGAGATATGACATGCGGGACCCGGTGTAGATAGGTTTCTCGGTGAATTGCACGAAATCGGCATCCGGGATTCCAGACAGGCCGGTCACGATCGTGTCTTCGTCCAGGTAGAGGACGTACTCCGTATCGCCGCCAATATGTCGCCTGGCCCACTCGACGGCCCGTCCCTTGTTCGTCGCGTCGCATTCGAAATCGTCCGGGACGACGTGTACCGTCGCGCCCTCGACCTCGATCGGCCGTTCCGCCACGACGTGGACGCTGTCGACTGCCTCCGGGATGGATTCAACTGTCTGCTTGAGGACTCCCGCAGCGTCGACGGTGAGAATCCTGACCTGGACGTCCGCCAGTTCCCACTCGCTCGACGCCGCTGGACGCCAGCCTCTCGCGAAGAACGTCGTCTCGAGGAGCCACCATCCGACCGAGAATCCGTACACCGATAGCGCGATCCAGAGGAGAACAACCAGCACGAATTGAATCGAGAGGACGGTGATATCTATCGTCACAATACCCACCCGATGTGTCGAAATCGGTGTTTCAGTGGAGGGTCGTTCCGAATGGAAATCAACGGTTCGATGACGATCCAAACCGCCTGGGTGCGAGCACCCAGCAATTGAACGTCAACCGGGAATTGCGGGTATCCTGGATCCTCGGATACCGATGTCCATCCCGGTTTCGACGAGTAGAGACCAGAATTTGTACAATACATTCCCCCTGTCGACCAGACCATGGTCCCGCCGGTCTCCCCCCCCCAATCGGCGGGTTTTCTCCGGACCTGCCCCGGTCCGTGCGTCCAGACTCGTCACTGACAGTGTCTCTCCCGTCCCACATCCATCCGCTCCTGTACGTCTCCTCCCGGGCGAAACGTGGCCTCCATTATACAATGTCCCGTCCCCCGATCCATGGGGCCCCGACGGGCCACGTCGTATACCGGCAGGGCGGGGAAAATCCGTCAGTGGTAAAACCAGGTGATTCCTAGTGGGTCTCGACGACAATGGAGATCGAGACGTACCTCATTACCCAGGAGAACCAGTCGGGTGGACGACGGACACGGGACGTCGTCGAGGCAGCCATCGCTGGCGGAATCGACGTCGTGCAGGTCCGGGAGAAGCCCGAAAGCACCCGACGGCGCCTCGAAATCGCCAGAGAAGTCAGAAAGATCACAGCGGAGGCGGGAATCCCGATGATCGTCGACGACCGGGTTGACATCGCCCGGGCCGCAGGGGCAGATGGGGTCCACCTCGGGGACACCGACCTCCCGGTCCCGGTCGCACGCGACCAACTGGGCGAGGACGCGATCATCGGACGGTCGGTCTCGACGGTCGAGGAAGCGAAGGAGGCAGCGGCCGCGGGAGCCGATTACCTCGGGGTCGGAGCGATCTTCTCCACCCAGTCGAAGGACGTCGAGGAGGAAAAGCGCGATCTTGGCCTCGAGGTCGTTCGAGCGATCGACGAGGCCGTTGACGTGCCCTTCGTCGGCATCGGGGGTGTCGGCCCCGACAATGCAGCCGACGTCGTACAAGCGGGGGCAGACGGCGTCGCGGTCATCTCCGCCATCACGGAAGCGGATGATCCGGAAGAAGCGACTCGGGCCCTGGGTGAGGCAGTCGCCGAGGGGAAACGTCGGCGGAACGAAGCGGCTGAGACGGTGGGTGATGCTCGATGAACCTGGATCTTCGACAGGGAATCGAGACGGTCGAGGAAGCGGGACCGCTCGTCAACGCGGTCACGAACGAGGTCACCGTCAACGACGTGGCACAGGTCATTCGACACTGGGGCGGGTTCCCCGTCATGTCGGACGACGAGCGGGAAGTGGGCGACATGGTCGCCGGCGCCCAGGCCTGCCTGCTCAACATGGGAACGGTCAGCGAAACGGGAGAATCGACGATGCTCTCGGCCGGTCGAAGTGCGAACGAGAACGACGTCCCGGTCGTGCTCGACCCGGTCGGGGCCGGGGCGACGCCCACACGAACTCGCGTCGCGACCCGACTGGCGACGGAACTGGACGTCTCGATAATCAAGGGCAATTACGGCGAGGTGAGCGTTCTCGCCGGAGAAGACGCTGAGGTACGCGGCGTGGAGTCCGCCGGAGAGTACAGCGACATCGCCGCGACCGCCGTCTCCTGTGCGCAACGCCACGACGCGGTCGTGGTCGCGTCGGGCGAAACAGACGTCGTCGCCACGCCTGAGGGGGCCTACGAAGTCGCGGCCGGTCACCCGAAAATGGGAGACGTCGTCGGGACCGGTTGTATGCTGGGCGGATCGCTAGCGACGCTCGCCGGCGCCCTCGAGGACATGGAGGAGGCGGCGCTCCTCGGCACGGTCGGGTTCGGACTGGCCGGGGAACTCGCCGCCGGGGAGGCATTCGGTCCCGTTCGCGGCCCGGCCAGTTACAACGTCGCGTTCAAGGACTCGATCGCCGGGCTTCGGGACGCAGACTACGACGAACCGGCGTCCCGGGTCAGTCAGGTTCTCACGATCGAGCACTGATTCGGGAATCCCCGAACTATCAGGATTGTTCTTCCTGGTTTCGTCCTGAACCTTTTTCCCTCCCCCCATCGTCGACTAATCGAAATGGATCTCCACCGTCGGAGTCTCCGGCAGGACGTCAGGGAACTGGGTGCGCTTCTGGGCGACATCCTGGCAGAGCAGACGTCCCAGTCGGGGTTCGAGACCGTCGAAACGCTCCGGACGGCGGCGATCGCGTATCGGCGGGGAACGGCCGAGTCACGATCCGAACTCCTCGAGGAACTGAGCGATCTTCGCCCGTCGGAAGCACACGTCGTGGCCAGGGCGTTCACGACCTACTTCGAACTCATCAACCTGGCCGAGGAGCGAGAGCGGGTCAGGGCGATCCGGTCCGCGTCCCAGGCCGGAACGCTTTTGGACAGCCTCGAAGACGCCGTCGAGGTCCTGGCCGAGGACCCGGAAACGGCAGAACAGGTCCTCTCTGACGTCCGCATCGAACCGACGTTCACGGCCCACCCGACCGAGGCACGCCGGAAGACAGTGAAGGCAAAACTCCGATCGATCGCCTCGGACCTGGCCGAACTCGACGAACGAACCCTCACCGAGAAGGAAACCTCGCACGTCGAACGGGATCTCGACGCGGCCGTCACGAGTCTCTGGCAGACCCCACAACTCCGGGAGCGACGCCCGGAACCCGAGGACGAGGCCCGAAACGTCCAGTGGTACCTCGCCAATTCCCTGTTCGACGTGGTAGGAGAGGTGTACGGCGAACTCGAAACGGCAATCGACCGTTCCGACCTCGACTGTGCGGTTCCCGACCTCTTCCAGTTCCGCTCCTGGGCGGGAAGCGACAGGGACGGGAATCCGTTCGTGACGCCCGACGTGACGAGTCGGACGCTCGAACGACAGCGATCGGTCGCACTCGACCGGTACAGGGAGGACGTCGATTCCCTCATCAGCGTCCTGAGTCAAGACGGGGCCAGGATCGACACCGGCGAGGCCTTCGAGACCTCGCTCGCGGCTGACCGCGAACGTCTGCCGGAGGTCTCCTCGTTCGCCCGGGACCGGTACCCGAACGAACCGTACCGACAGAAACTGGTCCTCGTGAAAGAGCGACTCGATCGGGTCGGCGACGTCAGACCGGGAGGATACGACGATGCTGACGCCTTCGAGTCCGACCTCGAGGTCATCGCGTCCAGCCTTCGGTCGAACGGTGCGCCGACTATCGCGGAGGCGGAGGTGGATCCGATGCGCCGCCGGGTCGCCACCTTCGGATTCACCCTCGCGAGCCACGACCTCCGGGACCATCGGGAAAATCACACGCGGACGGTGGGGGAGATTTTGTCCCGGGAGGGAATGGAGTACCAGAACCTGGAGGAAGACGAGCGACAGGCGGTGCTGACGGAGGCCATCCTGCAAGAGCAACCGATAGTCGACGTCTCCGACACGGAGGGGCTCTCCGAGACGCCGTCCCGGGTACTCGACAGATTCGCGAGCCTGGCTGAATGGCAGGACGAGTACGGGATGGCGGCCATCGACGCCTACTGCATTAGCATGACCGAGGAGGTGAGTCACGTCCTCGAGGTCCTCTTCCTGGCCGACCAGGCGGGCGTCGTCGTCCTTCCAGAGCACAGCGGCATCGACGTCGTGCCGCTTCTGGAAACCGAGTCCGCACTCTCCCGGGCGCGGTCCATCATGGGGACACTCTTCGAAAACGAGGCGTACGCCCAGGCGCTCGCCGCCCGGGGGGACGTCCAGGAGGTGATGATCGGCTACTCGGACTCGAATAAGGAAAACGGATTCCTGTCCGCGAACTGGTCGCTCTACCGGAACCAGCGCCGCCTGGCGGACATCACCGGGGACTACGACGTGACCCTCCGCCTGTTCCACGGCCGAGGTGGCTCGATATCGCGAGGCGGCGGTCCGATGAACGAGGCGCTTCTCGCCCTTCCGCGGGAGACGGTGAACGGCCAGGTGAAATTCACGGTCCAGGGCGAGGCCATCGCCGAGAGTTACGCGAATAAAAGAATCGCAGAGCGCGAACTCGAACAGATGCTCAACGCCCAGATCCGGGCCCGAAAACGGGCCATCGAAGACCCCGTCGAGGACCTGCGGTCGACGTGGACGACCTCGATGGAAACGATGGCTGAGGCGGCCCGGGACACGTACCTCGAACTCCTGACCACAGCGGGGTTCGTCTCGTACTTCGAGCAGGCGACCCCGATTACGGTGATCGAGGACCTGAATCTCGGATCCCGTCCCTCCTCCCGGACCGGCGAGCGAAACGTCGAGGACCTCCGGGCTATCCCGTGGGTGTTCGCCTGGACGCAGAGCCGCTGTATCCTCCCCGGTTGGTACGGCCTCGGGTCCGGAATAGACGCGTATCTAGAAACGGGTGGGGACGTCGAGACGCTCCAGGAAATGTATACCGAGTGGCCGTTCTTCCGCACCACCGTCGACAACGCCGCCCTGGCCCTCGCGCGGACCGACATGGAAATCGCGGCCGAGTACGCCGACCTGGCCAGACCCGACCTCGAAGAGCGGTTCTTCCCCCGGATCGAGGAGGAGTACGACCGGACCGTCGAACGTGTCCTGGCCGTGACCGACCGCGATTCCCTCCTCAAGCGGGAATGGCTCGCCGAGAGTCTTCGACGCCGAAACCCCTACGTCGATCCGTTGAACCTGTTGCAGGCCGATCTCCTCGGTCGAACCCATCGATCCGAGGAGGAAGAGCGCGTCCTCCGCCTCACGGTGAAGGGGATCGCGGCCGGAATGAAGAATACTGGATAGCGGCGTTTTTCGGCCCCGGTCCCGAACCGCCGGTATGGACGTTCACGACGAGTTCATCCCGGACGCGGATTTCGCCTCGTTCATCGACCGGATGCCTGAGGTCTGTGTCGAGGTCGTACTCCGGGTCGAGAAGACGGTACTCCTGGCGAGACGGACGAACGAACCGGCCAAGGGGGAGTGGTTCTGGCCCGGGAGCAGGCTGTACAAGGGCGAAGGACTCGAAGTAGCCGCCAAACGTGTCGCCCGGGAGGAACTCGGTATCGAGGTCGACGCCGTCTCCCGCCTGGGCGTGAACTCGCACTTCTGGGACCGGAGTCCGTTGCCCGGATCGCCCAGCAGGCATACAGTAAACGTCGTTTTCGTGGCCGAACCACGGACTGGGTCCCCGAGGATCGAACTCAACGACGAACACGACGACTACCGGTTCGTCTCGGAGCCACGCCCCGACCTGCACGAGTACGTCCGTCGGTACTTCGAGGAATACGACATTCCCTGACCGTCGTCTGGACCGGATCCTCCGGGTCGTATCGAGAGCGATATTCGATCCGCCCCCGACACGTTTCGGCCCGCGTCGAACACGTCCGCCACAACCTTCATTCCGACTCGGGTTCCGAGGGACCTATGGCCACACCAATCGAGGCACTCGGTGTCCATCGAAGCGTCGGGGCCGTCTTTCCGGCCGAGATCCTCGCTGGATCGCTCTCCGACCTGCCGTTCGAGGTCCGCGTCGTGGGGGATACCGACGTCGACGCCGTCGACGCAGTCGTAACGTTCGATTACGAACCGGCGTTCCTCGAGGCCGTCGACTGGATCCACACTGTCCAGGCTGGCTACGACAAGTTCCCACTGTCCGAACTCGAGGACCGGGGAATCACACTCACCTGTAGTGCAGGGATTCACGGCGAAAGCGTGGGCGAGACGGCAGTCGGGATGATGCTCGCCTTTGCCCGCCGGTTGCATACGTACGTCGAGAACAAGACGAGAGGGGCCTGGGAACGACCGACGTGGGACGACCCATTTACGCTCTTCGACGAAACCGCAACGGTCGTGGGACTCGGGACGCTCGGCCAGGGAATCGCCCAGCGTGCGTCTGGAATGGAGATGAACGTCCTCGGGGTCCGTCGGAATCCGATCCGTGTTCCCCACGTCCGGAGGGTGTACACCCCGGACGACCTCCACGACGCGATCGAGTCCGCCAGATTCGTCGCCATCGCAGTCCCGCTCACGGAGGACACCGAGGGCATGTTCGGCATGGAGGAGTTCGAGGTCATGCGGACCGACGCGTACCTGATCAACGTGGCTCGTGGCCCCGTGGTTCGGGAGGACGAACTCGTCGAGGCGATTCGCGACGAAAAGATTGCCGGCGCCGGACTCGACGTCTTCGAAGCGGAACCCCTGCCCAAGGATTCGCCGCTGTGGGACCTCGATGAGGTGATTATCTCGCCGCACGTCGCGGCACTAGGACGGGGATTCTACCAGGGCGTCGAGCGCCTCGTCCGGGAGAACGCCCACCTCCTCGAGAAAGGGCGGAACCCGGTCAACAAAGTCGTGTGAACGATTCCGATACGGAAGACGGACCCCACTAGTCAGTGAAGAACTTCTTGAGATCGTCGCGCTTCGCGGTCTCGAGATGCGTCTTGATCGCGTCGTTGAGGGCGGTGATCCGCTCCTGTTTCGCCGAAATCGGGGCGATGACGTCCCGCCACTGCGTCCAGGGTGGAACGAGGCCGAAGCGGTCGGCGATGGCGTCGAGGCGCTCGTCGCGGTCGTCGACCTTGTCGATCTTGTTGACGGCGACGACGGGCTGGATCCCGAGGTCTTCGAGGACGTAGTAAAACTCGATGTCGTGGGGGATTTCGTCTTCGTCCGAGTGCCGGTCGATGATGTCGATTGCCGCCTTCCCGTCCAGGACGATGACGCCCACGAGGATGTGATCCGCGTAGTCCTCCAGGTACCGGACGACGTCGGTCTTGATCCGCTCCCTCGTCTCCTCCGGGACTCCGGACATGAACCCGAATCCCGGGAGGTCCGTGATGAGGAAGTCCTCGCTCGCCCAGTCGTAGTAGTTGGGCTGTCGCGTGACGCCTGGTTTCCGCCCCGTCTCGAAGGAATGTCCCGTCAGGCACCGCATGAGGGTGGATTTCCCCACGTTCGAGCGACCGACGAGTACGACTTCCGTCGAGCGCTCCGGACGGGATTCGAACATGGACGTGGGTAGCCGGGACCCCGGTTTACGCGTTTCGTGTCGGAGACCGGAGCGAGGCGACGGGGCAGTGTCGCGACAGGTTTCAAACCAGGACGGGTGGTCTCCCGATGGCACACTAGATACTGTGCATCCTCGAAGAGACCCGTTTCCTCGAAATGGCTGCGTTCTCAACGGGAACGGGTGCCTCGAAAGGGACTGCTTTCTCCAGGGGATGCGTTCTCAAAAGGGGCCACTTTCTCGAGGAGATGTGTTCTCAAAAGGGCCACTTTCTCGAAGGAAATTACGTCCGTACGTGAAATTGGCAGCCGAACACGTCTCGCAATACCCCTCCCCCTCCTCCCACAATCTCGCCCACTGAGGTCAATAGAGAACCACCGCTTGGTCAACCGTTTTCAGCAAAAGCGACTGCTCCTCCTGAATAATCAGCGGAATGAACATTCTTGTGTCGGTCAGTGCCGATGCCGTCGCCTGAATCCTTTTACCGTCTCCCATCGAACGGCCACCAGTGCGCCTCGTCCAGGTCACCATCCCCGCTGGCAAGCGATCGACGGTCATCGCCACGCTCGAGAAGCACGACATCGATTACGTGATGACAGACGAGACGAGCAACCGGGACATCGTCGGGGTCGTCTACTTCCCGTTGCCGACCGAAGCGGTCGAGGACGTCCTCGACGATCTCCGGGCGGCCGGCCTCGAACGCGACGCGTACACGGTCGTGATGAACGCGGAAACGGTCATCTCGAGACGATTCGAGAAACTCCAGGCGACCTACGAGGAAGCGGCGAGGGAGGACGCGCCACGAATTGCCAGGGAGGAACTCGAGGCGGCGGCAAACGACCTCTCCCCGAACTGGACGACGTTCGTCGTCCTCTCCGTCGTCAGTGCGATCGTCGCCACTGCCGGGTTGCTCCTCAACTCGCCTGCGGTGGTCGTCGGGTCGATGGTCATCGCCCCGCTCATCGGGCCGGCGATGGAAACGAGCGTCGGGTCAGTGCTCGCCGACCGCGACCGGTTCCTCGAAGGGGTGAAGTTACAACTCGCCGGGTTCGGACTGGCCATTGCCGCCGCGGCGGTGTTCGCCGCCATAGCGCGATACGTCCACCTGGTCCCTCCGGGGCTGGACGTCCTCGCGATCGACCAGATCAGGGGACGTCTCTCGCCGGATTTCCTCTCGCTGGCGGTTGCCCTCGGGGCCGGCGTCGCGGGTGCGCTGAGCCTCTCAGCGGGTATCTCCTCCGCGCTGGTCGGTGTCATGATCGCCGCGGCACTCATCCCACCCACCGCCGTCATCGGAATCGGGATCGCCTGGACGATGCCCCAGGCCGTCCTGGGCTCCTCGGTCCTGGTCCTGGTCAACGTCCTCTCGATCAACCTCGCGGCTCTCGCCGTCCTCTGGTACCAGGGATACCGGCCGAGCGAGTGGTTCCACCTCGAGGAGGCCAGGTCGGGGACGCTCAAGCGGATCGGTGCCCTCGTCCTCGCCATTCTCGTTCTCTCGGCCTTTCTCGGGGCGACGACGTACTCGACCTACCAGACGGCCACGTTCGAGAACGATGCACGGAACGCGGTCGAGGACGTCCTCTCGACCTCACAATACGAAGACCTCCGACTCATCGAGACCCAGTTCGCCTACGAGGAGACGGTGCCGTTCCGCAGAGCCGACCTGGTCGTAATTCGGCTCGGACTCCCGCCCGGGACGGGGCCACCGGAGCAACTTCCCGAACGTATTGCGACGGCTATCGAATCCGAGACCGGACGCTCGGTCGAGGTCCAAATACGATACGTGACCGTCCAGACCACCTGATACGTGCGTGTGACGGAAGTCCCAGTTGTACGGAAGCGCTCCGGATCCGGGGATTTGCAAGAGAACACCGGTAATACAGAGGGAAAATACGAGGGCATATATTGATAAATACGAGCGTATATATTGATAAATATAAGCGTATATATTGATAAATACGAGAGTATATATTGAAAATTCGAGGGTATATATTGGAAATACGAGGGTATATATTAGAAATACGAGGGTATATTAAGAGTATAAAGACATATATTAAGAAAAAACGAGTGTGTATATATATTAAACAATATAAGATTATATTGAAAAACACAATAGTACTGTATGGAGGAATAGAGGAGCAACCTATTGTAAATACGTACAAAGATACGTAGTTGATACTATTTGAGTTGG
>JBDGTL010000072.1:26023-27092 GCA_042216905.1 Halodesulfurarchaeum sp. | reverse complement strand
GTTCGATAGACCCGGGGTGTACGCACCGAGGCAACGAGGTGTTTAGCCCGCGGGTACTAACCGGCCGAAGCCGCCATTCATTCCGCACGTCCGTTCCGGACGAGTCCAGGCGTTAACTGGATTGCACGTACACACCACACGACTACCGATACTGGTGTACCGGACGGTATCGTCCGTCGTCGGAGTTTCCGACGATCGACCGCGGTTCGATTCCGTGGATCGGCGTTAAGGCGGCCACAGCGGCGGGGAAACACCCGTACCCATCCCGAACACGGAAGTTAAGCCCGCCTGCGTTCCGGCGAGTACTGGAGTGCGAGAGCCTCTGGGAAAACTGCCCCGCATTAGCGGGGGGCCAAGTGCGGGCTGAGGGGTGCAATCGGAAGTACACGCAGGGTCCGTCCCGGTGGAACCCGAGACCATCCCGTCGACGCCCGTAACTGGTGGTTCGCCGCCCCATTCATTCCTTCATTCATCACACCGAATAGCGGCCGCACTGTTCGTCGTTGGACCGGACGGTGCAACGGCCAGTACTGTCCAACAGACGGAGAGCACGGTTTCTCTGACGGAGAGCACGGGTTCGATTTTCTCTGACCGAGAACGTGGTTTCGCTATTCCTCCCCCGAACGATCGAAACCAGGGGGAGCATCCGTCGTTCGGCAATCGCGTGGATCCTCGAGCACTATTAGAGACGTCGCCGCCCGTCGAAGGCGTTCGTCAGTCGAGTAGACGTCGAGCGACCAGACAAATCGAAACGCCAAACACTCTTCGAGCCGCGATGCTCTCTTCGTCGTGGACCCCCTGGTTCAGTCCACCACTATCGTGTATTGCCACCGCAGTGCACCATACAGTAATGATCACGCCGGCCCAACTGTCAGCAGGATGGATCACAGGCGGTACTGTCCCGTCGGTTGCCTCGGGTCCGGCTCGTGGGGGAATCGACGGTGAGTCGATGGCGCCGGATCGGGCTTGGATGCTGTGTCCTCGGAACCATCGGTCTCGTTGCTGGCTGGCAGTCGGTCGTCGGATTCAGCCGCCGGCGTCAGTCGATCCTCGAAGCCCTCCACTCGGG
>JBDGTL010000072.1:0-25923 GCA_042216905.1 Halodesulfurarchaeum sp. | reverse complement strand
ATCCGACACCGCTGCCCACTCGGGATCCGACACCGCTGCCCACTCGGGATCCGACACCGCTGCCCACTCGGGATCCGACGCCGCAGCCCACTCGGGATCCGACACCGGAGACCCGTCCCTCGACCTCGAACGAGCGGAGGTGCCTGCCCCAGTCCGTCGATATCTCGACGCTGTATTCGAGGGCACTCCCCGGCCAGCCTCCCGCGTCCGGCTCGAGCAGCGTGGCGAAATCCGACTCGGCGGTCGGTGGTATCCGTTCGACGCCACACAGCACGTTCGGACCAGCCCACCGGGATTCCTCTGGGACGCTCGCGTCCACCTGCCCTCCATCGCGTTCGTTCGAGTACACGACAGTTTTGTCGACGGCGACGGTCGAATCGAGGCCCGGTTTCTCTCCGCGGTACCGGTCGCGAGAGAAGGGCCATCGCCCGACGTGAACGCGGGTGAACTCGCCCGATTCCTCGCGGAGGCTCCCTGGTATCCGGGATCACTCCTTCCCCATCGGGGGCTCGTGTGGGAACCGATCGATGCGAGGACGTCCCGCGCCACCGTCGAGGCCAATGGAGTGCGCTCGTCCCTGGTCTTTCATTTCGACGATGAGGGTCTAATCGAGCGGGTAACTGGTCTGCGGTTTCGCCAGGAGACAGGATCCATCGAGGACTGGGTTGGCGATTTCGGGGACTACGTCAGCTACGACGGCCGACTGGTTCCCACGTCGGTGTGCGTCGCCTGGGCCCACCCCAGCGGCGAACAGCCGTACTTTCGAGCCTCGATCGAAGGGATCGACTACACTATATAATACAGGACGCCCGCGTGTCACGAGGCTTTGGCCTCTCAGTCACGGGGCCGGATCTCGAGACTGGACACTGTGTCGAACCATGACGATGGTTGCTCGTCGGAACTCGTGCAACATCCGCGCGTTGCACCCACACATGTCCCTCTGCCGCCCGACGACCCGGACAGACTGCCGATTGGCTGGCCCTTAACTACGAGAGGAGGTGATCCATTCGATATGGACGATATGTTCGTGGGCCGGATCATGTCCGAACCAGTATCGACCGTCCGACCGGAGACGACCGTCCGGGAGGCCGCCAGGCAAATGCGGGAGGCGGACATCGGGTCGGTCGTGGTGGTCGACGACCTCGACCACATCGAGGGAATCCTCACTTCGACAGATTTCGTCGCTGCCGTCGCGAATGAACGGCCCCTGGACGAGACGCCCGTGGAGGCGTTCATGACCGAGGACGTCATCACCACGCACGCCAACCAACCGGTCAGAGACGTTGCGGACCGCATGTCGGAGCACGGGTTTCACCACCTTCCCGTCGTCGAGGACGAACACGTCATCGGAATCGTCACGACGTCCGATTTGACGACCCATCTCGCACACCGGGAAGAACCGACCCTGGAGTGAACGCAAACCGAATCTACAGACCCGGGAGTGAACGCAAACCCAATCCGACAGTCTCACCCGCGCGAAGCTAAGCGCGTTCCGACCGTTCGGGAAACACGGCCCGGGGCGCCACCCGGTCGTGTAACCGGGCGGATACGATATCGAGGAGGGTCTCGAGGTTCCTGGTGTCCGCCCGATTGTACGAAACGAGCGTTTCGAGGGCGTCCCGATCCCCGCGCTCGTACTGGCGCCAGAGCCGGACGGCATCCCTGCCGGAGATGTCAGGCCTGTCCCGCTCGATTCCCACCTCGCGTTCGATCGTCTTGAGGCCGCCCGTGAGATCGAGTCTCCGCGCCAGAAAGCGGAGGTCGAGGTGTGGGACGTCGACGTCGAGGTCGAAGGAGGTCTCGAGAAACGGGACGTCGAACTGTCGACCGTTGAACGTCGCGAGGAGTTTCGCGTCCTCGAACGCCCGACGGAGACGTCCGGAATCGAGGTCCTGACCCCGGACCAGTGTGTTCGTCTCGCCGTTTTTGTGAAGCGACACTGTGGTGACCACGTCGCGGTGGTGGTCGAGGCCGGTCGTCTCGATGTCCAAAAAGAGGGTATCGCGGCGGAAATTTTCGTACAGTCGCCAGAATTCGCCCCGGGGAAATCGGTCGGCGAAGAACCGTGCGTCCCGGGACTGGAGGTGGGGTTCTGCCGTCTCGATGAAGGACTCGATTCGATCGCCGATCGTCGGCCCGACCAGGTCGGCCTCGAACGACGACCAGTCCGTCGCACCGGCCTCCCAGATCGACCGTTCGGTCGTCTCCCCGACGCCGGTCACGGGGATGAAGCTGTTCTCGACGCGCACTCGAGGCGGTACCACGCACGTGGCCAAAGTCGTATCGCTTCTCGTATCCGGACCGGACGTGTCACCTGGCCGGGACGTATCACATGACCTGAACGTATCACATGACCGTTACGTATCACCTGACCGGGACGTATCACCTGAACGAACAGACCGCGACGTTCCCCCGAACGAACAGGGGGAAACCGTTTCCTCGGCAGGAACCGACCGGTCGTACCCGAACGTGGCCACTAGATGAACCGTGTTGGTGCCCGTCGGGCGTCCAGTGAGTCTCGCCGGTTTTCGATTTCCCCCGAAAACGTGTCGATAGACGACCAGTTATTTCGCTTCGGGCCCAATCCCCGATCGATGACGACCACTGCCGAACTGGCCGACTTCGTCGAGGACGTCTCCGTCGAGGACCTCCCCGCGGACGTCATAGCGGAGGTCAAGCGACGACTCTTCGATTCGATCGGTATCGGTATCGGCGCCATTGGCGAACCGCCCGTGGACCAGGTCCACGAGACCGTCACGGGTGTCTCGAAGAGCGGTCCCGCGACACTGTGGGGATATGGCGACTCCACGTCGGTTCCACAGGCCGCGATGATGAACACCACCCTGACGCGGTACCTCGACTACATGGACTCGTTCTTGGCGCCGGGCGAAACACCACACCCGAGTGACAACATCGGGTCGATCCTCGCCGCGGCCGAGCGGGAGAACGCGACCGGACGGGCGGTAATCGAAGCGATCGCCATTGCATACGAGATTCAGGGAGAACTCGCCTGGAACGCCCCGGTCCGCGATCGCGGCTTCGATCACGTCACACACACCGTGATCAGCCAGGCGGCGGGGGCGGCGTCTGTCCTGGACCTGGACCGCGAAGCCATCAGGAGTGCAATCGGAATCGCGGGCACTGCCAACAACGCCCTCCGGGTGACACGGACCGAAGGCATTTCGGAGTGGAAGGGGATAGCGAGCGCCGACGCCGCCCGAAACGCCACGTACGCGACGCTACTGGCCGAACGCGGCATCGATGGTCCGAAGAACCTCTTCGAGGGCCAGAAGGGATGGAAGCAGATCGTCGCCGGCGACTTCACGGTCGACCTGGACCCGTCATGCCCCCGGGTTACCGACACGATGGCGAAGCGGTACGTCGCCGAGACCTACGCCCAGTCGGCGGTCGAAGGGATTATCGAACTTGCCGAGGAAACCGACGTCGACCCGGAGGACGTGGACTCGATCCACCTGGAGACGTTCGAGGGGGCGAAACTCATCATCGGCGGCGGTGAGGGCGACAGACACACCGTGGAGACGAAAGCCCAGGCCGATCACTCACTCCCGTACATGCTC
The DNA here is from genome assembly GCA_042216905.1 of Halodesulfurarchaeum sp. GTDB lineage: Archaea > Halobacteriota > Halobacteria > Halobacteriales > Halobacteriaceae > Halodesulfurarchaeum. The sequence goes on along the minus strand of JBDGTL010000072.1, from coordinate 22,345 downwards.
GCCGCTTCCTTGATCGACAGGGAGATGACCAACGCCCAGTACGAACCGGAGCGGATCACGCGTGAGGACGTCCAGGACCTGCTCCAGACGGTCACGGTCGAGGCGAACCAGGACCTGACCGAGCGCTTCGAGAGCGGCGAGATGCCCGCGAGGCTCGACGTCGAACTGTCGGACGGGACGGTCCATCGGATCGAGAAATCGGCCTTTTCCGGCCATCCAACCGACCCAATGGACTGGTCGCACCTTCGGGAGAAGTTCGACAATTTGACCGCGGACCGGTACGACGAGGGGCGCAGACGGGAAATCGAATCGACGATTCGAGACTTCGAGTCACACGACGTGACGGACCTGGTCTCGCTGCTCGACTGAACCCAACTGGATGTCACCGGCTGGTGCTGACCCGCGAGACGGCGGGTTCGACGAGCCCCGGCGTTAAGGCTGTCTGGCCGCAAATGGACGAGTGTCATGACTGTGCGACCCTTCGACCGTGCCTTTGACTTCTTGCACGTCAACGAACGGCCGGAGAAGCCTCGAGAACGTGGAATCACGGAGATCAGGGGTCCGTATTACGACCCGATGGGTCCCCGCGAACTCCGGGATCTGCTCGAGACGATGGGATGGTACGTCGACATTTACAAGTTCAGTGGCGGGTCCTTCGCCCTGATGGCCGAGGAGACCGTCACCGAACTCATCGATATTTGTCACGAACACGACGTGAAGGTGTCGACCGGGGGGTACGTCGAGAACGTGCTCGTTCGGGACAACGCCAAGGTCGAGGAGTACTTCGCGGAAGCCGAACGCCTCGGGTTCGACATCGTCGAGTTGTCGAGTGGGTTCCTCGCCATCGATACCGATGACATGGTCGCGATGACCGAGGTCCTCGCGACGGACTACGACGTGGAACCGAAACCGGAGATCAACGTCCAGTTCGGCGCGGGCGGGGCCTCCGACCCGGAGGAACTCGAAGACCAGGGACAGCAGGACCCCCGACAGGCCATCAGGGAAGGACGGCGACACCTCGATGCGGGCGCCGACCTGCTGATGGTCGAAGCCGAGGGAATCACCGAGGAAGTCACCGAATGGCGGACCGACGTCGCCTACGAAATCGCGACCGAACTGGGCCACGAGAACCTCGTCTTCGAGGCACCCGGCCCCGAGATGTTCGAGTGGTACCTCAAGAACTTCGGGCCGAACGTGAACCTGTTCGTCGATAACTCCCAGATCGTCGAACTCGAGAGCATGCGCTCGGGGCTGTGGGGCAAAGCGACGTCCTGGGGCCGGACCGTCACGTACTCGGGCGAGTGACGACCGGACGACTCGGCCGCCTGGCATCTCGAATCTGAAATCGACGACGTCTTCGAGGACGGTGGATAGCAGTGGACTAGTATTGACCAGCCACCCTTTACACGGAGGAATTAGAACTGGAAAAATTAATAAATAAACATAATAATATATGAGGGATATAAAAATAAACTAAGAAATAATGTCATCTAAATATTATACGTATTCGACAACCCGACTCTAACCAATCAAACATATTACAATAATTATAACTAATCGAACATATTACAATGACTATAACTAATCAAACATTTTACTATGACTATAACCAATCGAACATATTACTATTATACTTAACCAAGTTTATGAATATTATTATCGATAGATTACATAACTATTATAATTGACCTGTCGGGATCGGTCACAATGGATCCTCCTCGTGCTGGAAGAACTCCAACGGGTCTATTCCACAGGACCGCAACCGTTAACCCCCGGACTGGAGTACTGGATAATGCGCCAAGGTGGCAGAGTCCGGCCGAACGCGTCCGCCTGCAGAGCGGATTACCGCCGGTTCAAATCCGGCCCTTGGCTTTCTGCGAGCGACCGACGGTTGCGAGCGAAAGCCATCGCCGCGATGTGAATCAGGGAACGGAGCGTAGCGGAGTGACCGTGGTTCAAATCCGGCCCTTGGCTTGTACCGTTCCTCACCAACGACGTTCAACCCGTACCGTGGGTAACGTCGGGAGAGGGCTGATTACAGTCGTAAAGACGGTACGTGGATCAATCGCCGAACACGATTATCGAATGTACTAAATTTCACGTGAACGAGCCGAATTCATTACCGATAGGAAAACGTTAATCCGCCAAACCGACGTTTCTCCGACGATGACCTGGTCCAACCAAGACTGGTGGCCAAACCTGCTGCGACTGGACATACTGGACGATAACGAGAGAGACGTCAGTCCGTACGACGAGGAGTACGATTACGCCGAGGAGTTCCAGGACCTCGACTTCGAAGCGGTGAAAGCTGACATACGGGACGTGATGAGGACTCCCCGTGAGTGGTGGCCGGCGGACTACGGCACCTACGGGCCACTTTTCATCCGGATGGCGTGGCACAGCGCCGGGACGTATCGCACCATCGACGGCCGTGCGGGGGCCTCGGGCGGCCTCCAGCGCCTCCCGCCGGAGAGCAGTTGGCCGGACAATATAAACCTCGACAAGGCACGCCGCCTGCTCCAGCCGGTCAAGCAGAAGTACGGCCGCAAGCTCTCGTGGGCCGACCTGATTGTCCTCGCCGGCAACGTCGCCCTGGAGTCGATGGGCTTCGAGACGGTCGGCTTCGCCGGCGGCCGCGAGGACGAGTTCAAGTCCAACGAGGCTGTCGAGTGGGGGCCCGAGGAGGAGTGGGAGACGACCTCGCCCGAACGCTTCGACGAGGAGGGCGGTCTCAAGGACCCACTCGCGAACACCGTGATGGGGCTCATCTACGTGAATCCCGAGGGCCCGTACGGCGAACCGGACCTCGACGGGTCCGCGAAGAACATCCGCGAGGAGTTCGACCGCATGGCGATGGACGACGAAGAGACGGTCGCGCTCATCGCCGGCGGCCACACGTTCGGGAAGGTACACGGTGCGGACGATCCGGACGAGAACCTCGGCCCCGAGCCCGAGGCCGCACCCATCGAGGAGCAAGGTCTCGGCTGGAAGCACGATTTCGGGGAGAAAGGCGGGATGATTACGAGCGGCATCGAAGGTCCCTGGACCGACGCCCCGACGCAGTGGGACATGGGGTACATCGACAATTTGCTCGAACACGAGTGGGAGCCCCACAAGGGCCCAGGCGGTGCGTGGCAGTGGCGGCCCGAGAACGAGGAGGAGGTCGAATCCGCACCGGGTGCGCGTGACCCATCGGAGACGGAACGACCGATGATGCTGACGACGGACGTCGCGCTGAAGCACGACCCGGACTACCGGGACATCCTGGAGCGCTTCCAGGAGAACCCCGACGAGTTCCAGACCGCCTTCGCGAAGGCCTGGTACAAACTCATCCACCGGGACATGGGACCCCCCGAGCGGTTCCTCGGACCCGAGGTCCCCGACGAGGTGATGATTTGGCAGGACCCGGTCCCTGACGCCGACTACGACATCATTGGCGAGGACGATATCGATGCCCTCAAAACTGAGATCCTGGACTCGGATCTCTCCGTCTCGCAACTTGCGAAGACCGCCTGGGCCTCGGCGTCGACGTACCGGGACAGCGACAAGCGCGGCGGCGCGAACGGCGCCCGGATCCGCCTCGAACCCCAGCGGAGCTGGGAGGTCAACGAGCCCGAGGAACTGGAGACGGTTCTTGGGACCTACGAGGCGATTCAATCGGACTTCAACAGTTCGCGCTCGGATGGGACGCGTGTCTCGATCGCCGACTTGATCGTGCTGGGTGGCAATGCGGCCGTCGAGCAGGCGGCTGCGGACGCCGGCTACGACGTCGAAGTGCCGTTCGAACCGGGCCGCACGGACGCCACGCAGGAGGAGACCGACGTCGAATCCTTCGAGCCCCTCAAACCGAAAGTCGACGGGTTCCGGAACTACCTCGGTGGGGAGTACGACGACTTCTATGACTCACCCGAGGAGCGGATGGTCGACAAGGCGGACCTGTTGAACTTGTCGGTTCCCGAGATGACGGTGCTCGTCGGTGGCATGCGCGCACTGGGTGCGACGTACGGTGATTCAGACCGCGGCATCCTCACCGACCAGCCGGGGACGCTGACCAACGACTTCTTCGTAAACCTGCTCGACATGGACTACGAGTGGGTGCCGGTCTCCGAGGACAGGGAGGTCTTTGAGATTCGGGATCGGGAAACCGGTGAGGTGGAATGGGAAGCCACCCGTCTCGATCTCGTCTTCGGTTCGAACGCCCGGCTGCGGGCCGTTTCGGACGTTTATGGCGCAGCGGACGGCGAGGAGCAATTCGTCGAGGACTTCGTGGACGCCTGGAGCACGGTCATGAAACTCGACCGGTTCGACCTCGAGTAACCTCCGAGAAATTCGGGTCACGGGCCTCGAGGGTGACGAACATCTATTCATTGGGACGAATCGGATCGGATCGAAATTCCGATGGACGAATCGGACCGGATTGTACTCCCGATGGACGAGACACTCGTGCGCGTTCGACAGTTGTCCTTCTCTCACTTCGCCATTTTCCGATGTTGTACGATCTCCACCTCGTCGAACGCCTTGAGCAACTGCCTGGCCTGTCGGATGTGATACATCCGTTCCTCCCGATCTGACGCTCCCTCGGCGTCCTCGAGGTGGCTGCGAGCGATTTCTAGCGGTCTCGAGTCCATTTCCTTTCCCTCCCCTCCGACTACGATCGTTATCACCGTTACTATAGACCCCATACCAATCAATTAGAAATATCATATTACGCTCAAATCAGCGACGGCGGCGGTCGACCCTCCCCGTCGGACACAGAACGGAGGGACGCGAAACACGGCCAGGACATCGCAGATCGACCGCCGTCGTCTGCGCAATTCATCGCATATGGACGACACTACCGCAGTGGGGGCAATGTGCGTACACGACCCTGTTTTCGTGGCGTTCGTAGATGAGCACCATCCCGGTGTCGGGAATCGTGGATTTGCACCGCGGGCACGATCCGAGCGTCGCCCTGTCGAGCGGATCCCCCTCCATCACGTATTCTTCTATTCGAGGGACCGTTGTAGTTATACAGACCCTGCTCGTCCATTCCCGGAAAGTAGGCGGTCATTACCACGCCACGGACACCGTGTATTCATGTGACTGGGTTCTCCACGTGTCGTCTCGAGGTCCCGGAAGCGGGGACGACGGTGTCCGGAAACGGCCAGATGTTTCACACTCTCAGCATCGAGCGGATTCGAGTCGGGTTCGTCCACACGTTCGCGGGGTAAATCAACCCGATTCGTACCTCACATTTCTCTCGTTCAATTCTTCCTTTGTGTAACTGTATGGTATGTATCGGCACACCAATTCTTCTTTCATCGAAACTTCAGGCAATCCAATTCGACACATCCATATCTGTCGTCCGCTCGATGGCATCGGCCGGCGATGTGTTACCCTGAAATTTCGATCTCGGAACTACAACTGGGACATAACGCGGTCTCCCCCCGCTGCTCCATCGAGGACAGTTGCCCAGTCCATCCACAGATCGGACATTGAACCGGGGTCGATTGTGCCATTCACGAAGAACTCCGTCCCGTCGAGGGAAAAAGTCCGATGGTACTGTCAGACGTTTGTGTGTGGGAGCGGTTCGAAACGGCTTCCCTGGGGGGGGGGAAGCTACCCCTTCACCGATGCGAAACGAGAACTGACCGTCCGAGACCGCACCCTTCGAAACTGGCCCTTGGAACGAGACCACACCCCCGGAACGGAACGGTACGGTACCCTTCGAAACTGGCCCCTCGGAACGAGACCGTACCCTCCGAAACCCGACCCAGACAGAGGTCGAACACTCGAACAGGCCAGGGTGACGGTCTCGGGCCAGCGGGTTCGGACACACGAATTACTCCCCGGACGGTTCCACACACCGGAGTAATCAAAATGATCCCGAGATGTACACTTCGAGGAAGACGAAGGCGAGCGGGAGGAACACCGACGAGAGCAACCGGGACAGGATACCGACAGTCATCGGATACAGGCTGACCGACCGGTAATCCTTGAAATCCTCGCGGATGGTCTGTATGTGATACTGGGTCGCCAGGTCGTCGATGTCCGCAGAGTCGCCGGAGATGGGTTCTCCCAGTTCCTGCTGAAGTGTCCTGATCTTGGAGCGTTTCTCCTCGAGTATCTCCTCGCGGATCGACTGCGCCCGTCGATTCACGTAGACCGTCGGGTAAACGAACGAGAGTGCAATGAGGAGCACGTACAGTCCAACTGCGAGGTACACGATGGACCTGAAGTTCCCGCGAGCGGCGATGAGAAATGCGAGCGGGAGCGTGAGCGATCCGACCGAGATCAGCATCGTCGTCCAGATTGCGAAGTATCCAATGGAACTGAGGCCGCCGAGTCCGTCGGGATGCAACGGGTCGATCTGCATCCGGAGCGTTCCGACGGCCCTGATGCAGCGGACGGTGATCAGGGCCCCGTGGAACCCGATTCCGGTGATCAGACCCCACCAGAGCGCGAAGCCAAGATACACGAGAAACGCCGGATCCCCCAAACCGGACACGCCGTAGGCGGCGAAGAAATCCCTGTTCAGCACGACGACGGAGACGATGAGTGCCATCCACGGGATCGCGACGTACCAGAAGTTCTCTCGGAACCGTCGGTCGTACTCGGAGACGATACTCGAAAGTGCGGCTCCCTCCTCGACGATGTCGGTCATCTGGTCGTAAAAGTCCGGGAAGACTCGTCTGTCGTAGTACCAGATTCCGATCGGACCGAAAACGGCCACCACCGTCGCGAGGCCCTGACCGACGACGAATTTGCCCGTGAGGTCCCCGGCCGTCAGCGCGAAAAAGACGCCCGTGAGCACGAGGGGAATCGCGCCGACGCTGAGGAGCGAGGCGAGGACGAAGTTGGAAACGAACCGCGCCCGGACGCGGTCGACGACCGCCGTCACCCATATGTGTCCCGGTCGGTACTCCATACGGGCCCCTTGACGGGTTACTACTAAATAGTGGGTGTCGGGTTCGTACTGTTCAGCGGGGAGGGGAGGAAAATCGAACCCGGTCCCGCATTCGGGCGGTGTGTAACCGAATGCGGCAGGTCATGGTTACATTCAGTCGCTCTCGAGTGCATTCGCCACAGTGTCGGCGACGGTCGAGGCTTTCTCGGCGAGTGCATCGCTCACGCGGCCGGCCTCCACAGCATCCTCGAGTTCGTCTTCGTCAACGACCTCGATTTCCCCGTCGGGTCGTTTGACGACGTCGACGTGCAGGTCCAGGTACCGGACGTCTGTGGGGAATATCTCGACTGGCGTGGCCACGTTGACGTACGTTCCCTTCCCGGTGCCGTCATCGTCCCGATACACAGTCGGGTACCACCACCGCCCCTCGGCGAACCGGGTGATGGCGACGTCTCCTGGGGATTTCTCCGTTCCGAGGGCGTCGTAGGTTCCACTCGTGGTCATCTCCCGCCTCACGGTAATCCGCCGTTTCTCGATCGAGCGGTCGGTCACCGTTCCCCGTCCGAGTGTGAGACACCGGCCGTCTGGTTTGCCATGCCGGATCCCGACCGAATCTCCTTCGGTCGGGCCGAAGACGTCGGTGAGGGCTCCGAACGGAAACCCATCGACGACGGTCCCGATCCGCTCGACGAAGTCCACCGCCGTACTCGCCCCCTCGCTCCCGCCCTTGATCCGGTGATGACCGGGGAGTGTCTCGGTGACGGCTGACCGGTCCTCGTCGAGGGCGAACCGGGACTCTCGACCGAACCAGATCCAGGTCGTGGCGTCGGGGGCGACGATTCGAACCGGTACGTCGGGGGACGCCTCCCCCATGTTATCCTCACCCGCCAGTGCCGACTCGATTCTCTCGGCCCGGTCGACAGCCCGCGAGAGCGCCTCCTCGAGGGTGTCCATGTCGGCGTCTGACGCCCCGTACTCCCACCGGACGCCCCAGTTCGAGGGGACGCTCGTGGGAAGCATTTCGGTGGTCCGTGCCAGTTCCTGGTTCGTCCGATTACCCGTGTGGCCAACGACCAGGGCGTCGACGTCTCTCACGAGCGTGGCGAGTCCACCGGCGGCCACGATTTTTGATCCGAGCACTAATCGGTCATCTGCCCAGGGTGGGCGTGGTTCCTTGACCTGAACCCGGACCGTGTCACCCTCGTCCAGGTATTCTTCCGTGTCGTCGAACGGGAGGAATCCAGTGCGGTCCTCCCCGAGTGATATCACCGCGCCACCCCGAATCGTGTGATCGATCGACGTCTCGAAAATGGCGCCCTTTGGAGCGACGGCGTTCCAGGCGAACGTGTCGATGGCGATCGTCTCGAGTCGGGCGGCGAGGTCCTCGACGACGTCCGGCGCCCCGGTGATGTCGATTCCCTGCCGATCGGCCGTCATGTCGACGGTCGCGGCCGCGACACCGTCATCGAACGTCGTATCGAACCGCCTGTCGATGACGGGAGAGGGATCGACAACGTCGAATTCGTCCGTCTCGTGCAGTCGATTCGTCAGGGCGGTAGCGTAGATCCCGCGGAGCCGGACCCGGCTCACGGCGGTCCTCCCTCCCGGATCATGGGAGCATCGTTCGTGGGGAGGGGGTATGAGGATTGTCGGTTTGGGACGACCGTCGACACGGCCCACGATGGGTAGCCGGAACGGTGATGTGGGCGGGCTCTGTAGTGGGGAGTCATGAGTGGTAGAGACCGCCAGGATCCGATACAGTGGGCGGCCGACGCCGGGACTGATCTCTACGACATCGCGACCTGGGAGCCACGAACCCGCCTCGACGGCTTTGCGATGTCGGTCTACCGATCGATACTCGCCGGGGGTCGGGCCCTGGTGATCGGCCTGGCCATCCTCATCGTTCTCAGCCAGTTCCTGTTCACCGGAATGGCGGCGATTCGCGACCCCCTGGTCGGCGTATACATCCTCCTATCGATCGTTCCGGCGCTCCTGCTCGCGGTGTTCCTCTGGCGATCGGACGTGCTGGTCCGGGAGCCACTCGAACAACTCGTGATCACCTTCCTCCTGGGCTTCGTCCTGGCCGGGTTCGCGGCGGTCTTCAACTCGGCATTCAAGGGTTTCTTCCTCCCGTTCGGAGCGATCGGTTCGCTGCTCTTTTTCTTCATCATCGTCGGGCCGATCGAAGAGTCGGTCAAACTCCTCGCCGTGCGCCTCCATGCGTATCGCTCCGCGCCCTTCGACGCGGTCATCGACGGGGCCGTGTACGGGGCGATGGCGGGGCTTGGATTCGCCGCAATCGAGAACACGATCTACATTGCGGGACAGTACCTCGCGGTTTCCCAGGTGGGCGGGACGGTCGGTGTGCCGACCGTCACGACGGCAGCAGTCCGGACCTTCGCGGGTCCCGGGCACGTCATCTACTCGGCATTTGCGGGGTACTACCTCGGTCTGGCGAAGTTCAACCCGGAACACCGGGGCCCGATAATCGCCAAGGGCCTCATCGTCGCCGTGTTCATCCACGCCACGTACAACACCCTCGTTTCTCACCTCGATTTCGTCCTCGGGTTCGTCCCGATCCTCGCGTCCCTGCCGCAGATGTTCGCCTTCATTGGGTTCGTCATAGCCTACGACGGGTTCTTCCTTCTCGTCCTGTACACGAAACTCAGACGCTACAGGCGGGTGTTCGACGAGGTGGGTGCGTCATCGTTCTACGAGGAGTCAGAACGAACAACGGAGGCCCATTCGAGCGTCTTCGATCGGTAATCGACTATTCATCAGTTTCGACTGCCGCCCACTCGCTCCGATCGCCCGCCTCGGCCATCCGCTCGACGTATTTCGCGAGCACGTCGACTTCGATGTTCACCGCATCACCCGGTTCGTACGAGCCAAAGGTGGTAACGTCGTAGGTCGTCGGGATGATCGCGACGTCGAACGTCCCCGAGTCGTCCGAGAGGTCCGCCACGGTCAGACTCACCCCGTCGATGGCGATCGATCCCTTTTCCGCGACGTATTGTTCGTACCCTCTCGGTTGATCGAACGTGAACGTCCAGTCCTCCCCGACGCGTTCGATGGTCCTGACTGTGGTCGTCGTGTCGACGTGACCCTGGACGATGTGACCGTCGAACCGCCCGTCCGCGGGAAGTGGCCGCTCTAAATTGACCGGGTCTCCTTCCTCGACGGCGGAGAGGGTCGTCTTCTCGAGTGTCTCCTGGGCTGTGAAAAGCGAGAACCACCGATCGCCGGCGTCCTCGACCGTGAGGCAGACGCCGTCGACTGCGACGCTCTCGCCCGCATCGAAATCGGACATCTCGCTCGTTCGGATCCGCACACGACGCCCGCCTTCGTCGTCCCTAACAGTCTCGACAGTCCCGGTCTCGACGACGATGCCCGTGAACATACCTCGGCATTCGGCCGGGCCGGGGATAGCCCTGTCGAAGGAGCGTTCGCGAGCGATTTGAAATGTCGTCGGGACGGTTTTGGAGATTTGAAAGAGCGTCAGGAAGAGTCGGGAAATGTGAAAGGACGTCAGGAAGGTCCGAACGAGATGTGGAGTGGACCTGGGGAAGGGGTTAACTAATCCGTTACTGGACCACGGTGACTGGCGTTTCAGTGCCGAGTGCCTCTTCGAGTGTCTTCCCGCTCGGTTCGCCGTAGAGGAGGACGTCAATCGGGAGGGTGGGCGCGCCGTCGATGAGATTCTGGATGATCACCAATCGCTCGCGGGCGCGACTCATCCCGACGTAGAAAACCCGACGCTCGTTGTCTGTCAGGACGGGGACGGGTTTCGTCGACCGGGTGAACTCGACCCCGTCCGGGATGTCCTCGGGTTTCGCGGTCGCGACCATTTGCTCGACCACCTTCTCCGTGAGGTCCGTCGAGACGAACACGTGATCGGCCTCGCGACCCTTTGCGCTGTGGATCGTTCCGACCCTGACCCGGTTTGGATCCATGCCCCGGTATTCGCCCCGGAAGTACGCGTCGACGGAGCGGCGCTGGTAGCGTGTGACCTTCCGCAACATGTCCGCTGCGGCTGGTGGCTGGGGAACGAAGGGGGCGTAGTCACGAACGACGTCCGGGTCGACCGACAGTTCGGTGATGTCCTCGACGTCGGCGTTCTCCTCCATCTCGTCGAGGGTGTCCCGGAAGTCGTTTCGCTCGTTCGTCCCGAAGGCCGACGCCTGTAACATGTCCGCGAGTCGCCTGGCTTCGAGCCCGTTGATGGCCTCCCCACGATCGAGTGCCTCGACTGCGTGAACGTAGTCCTGGAGGCGGTCGGTCCACATCCGCTGGTCCGTCAGGACGGAGAAGGGAATGCCTTCACCTATGAACTCGTCCACGAACTCGAAGAGTTGGTAGCGGGCCCTGAACAGGACCATTATCGTCTCGTCGGGCGTCTCCTGTACCGTATCGCGGACGTTTCGCACCAGGTCGAGGACCGAGGGACTGATACGGGCCTCGACGGAACCGCCTTCTTTCCGAGGTCTGAGGTTTTTCTCCTGTCGTTCGGTGATGTGTCTGACCTCCTGCTGGACGACCTCGAGGACCGTGGACGGGAGTCGGTGGGAGGTGTCGAGAATGACGTCCTCGCCACCCTCTTCGAGCAGTAATCGTGGGTCCGCGCCCTGCCACGCGTAGACGACCTGATCGTCGTCGCCCGCGATGAAGACCGTCTCCATCTGGGGTTTCCACTCCTCGTACACCGCGTACTGGAGTTGTGTGATGTCCTGGAATTCGTCGATCACGAGGTGGTCGACGTTCGGAATGAGCGACCGTTGTTTCACTCGCTCCAGCATGTCCGCAAAGCCGACGACGTCATTGTCCCCCTTGTAGGCGCGCCAGGCGCGAATCGCCTCCGGGATATCGACGCGGTCGTCACCTGTCGGCCACGTCGGCGTGTACTTGTTCCCGGTCTGTGCATTCGGATCGATGTCCGGCGGGAGTCGGACTTCCTCCTCGTTCCAGCGGAACGGAACGTCGTACCAGTCAGCCACGTCTCGCCTGGTTCGCTGGAGCCACTGGCTCGTCGCAATGATTTTATTGCCGAGTGTCGTCGAGCGCGCCGTCCGGCGGGACCCGGAGGCGTATTCGTCTTCGAACGGTATGCCGTACTCCTCGCAGAAGTCTTCTTTGTCCTTCTCGCCGACGACGTCTCCCCGGGAGAGGTTGAGGAGATCGTACGCCTTCGCGTGCATCGTGGAGACGTTCCCGCGGAGGGCCCGCGGATTCTTATCGAGGCGCTCGGCGAGTCGTTCCCGGACTTCAGCGGCCGCTGCTCGGGTGTACGAGACCACGAGAATATCCCGGATCGTCACGTCGTCCTGCTCGAGGAGGTCGTCGACGCGGTCCAGTAGCGCGGTCGTTTTCCCGCTCCCGGGGCCCCCGAAGAGTCGGGTGACCACCGGTTCGGTATCGCTCATCACACACTCACAGGGACCGCTGGCGTATAAATACGGTGAAATCGCGGCGCTCGAACGTCTCAGGAGCGCCGCGTCGACCGTGCTTCACGCACCTCCGCGCCGTCTCGTATTTTGTCCTCGCAATTTGGACAGACGCGCGGTTGGGACACTCCATCGGGTGTAAAGACCCGTACGTACGCGTCAGTGACGAATGAACCACAGTTCTGACACTCCGGCATGCGTTCAATTATTGGTATGTGATTCACCTGTCTTAGATGTGCCGACTCGTGCAGTTATGTTACTCATAACGAATCCAATAGGACCAGGCGACGGAATCGACGTTTCTGACGCCGGAGACGTGAAATATCTGCAAATATACTCGATACTTGACAATATTGGATCTGCTCCCGACCGACCCCTCATTCGCGTCGCGATTCAGATAGAAATCGCGGACTCCGGATCGAGAACTCCGTCGTGGACAGAACGTCCCTGGGCGGTATGGTGCCAGTTGGTCGGTTATCGTACTACTATATACGGACGAGGGGCCGTTCAATCCGTGTGAGGACCCATATCCGAAACGTCCAGGGTGTCCGAACGATTTTTCCCAATCGATCGCGTGGACTCGGGCCGGTGGGCTGTCGACGAGACTCGGTACGACAACTGATCGAGAGTCGGTACGGCAACTGATTTTTCATCACAGATCCGGGTTCCCGAACCGGGATAGATAAACCGCCGCCGGACGGACGGTCGCTATGCCCCAGACGGTGGTCTACGTCCTCGCGATGATCCCGGCGGTCCTCTGGGGCTTCTCCCCGATTCTCTCGAAGAAGGGGATGGTCGAGGGTGGGTCATCCCTCCAGGCATCGCTGACCGTCGTCGTGGTCGATACGTCCATCTACGCAATCGCCCTGCTTCTGATCCAGGGACAGAACCTCTTCCTGGATCTCTCCCTCGCATCGTTTGGCCTCTTCTTCATCGCCGGCGTCGTGGGTACCGCCCTCGGCAGACTCGCCGTGTTCACCGGGGTGGACCGAGTCGGTGCGAGCATCAACAGCGCCGTGATTTCGAGTCGCCCGCTCTTCGCGACGACACTCGCCGTCCTGTTCCTCGACGAAACGGCGGGTATCCTCACTGTCGTCGGAATCGTCGTCCTCGTATCGGGACTCGTCTTACTCGCCCTCTCGAAGGGTGGCGATATCACCGGATGGGACCCCCGGGACATCCTGTTCCCCCTCGCGGCGGCGATTTTGTTCGGCGCGGGAAACGTGGCCCGGCGGTTCGGGTTGCTGGCGTTCCCCGACCTGACCCTTCTCGAGGCCGTGGCCATCAACGAATTCGGTGCGCTGATCGCCCTCGCGGGCTACGCGACGTATGCACACCGGGGTGACATATTCTCGGCACCCCGGCGGAGTTACCTCTATTTCGCGGGGAGCGGGACGATCACTGCCGTCGCGCTGTTCTCGCTTTTCGCCGCGTTACAGCGGGGACGCATCGTCATCGTGGACCCGCTCGCCGGGACTGCCCCGCTTTTCACGCCGGTGTTCGCCGCGATATTTCTCCGTGACGTGGAACGTGTCACGAGACGCCTGGTCATCGGAGCGGTGCTGGTTGTCACTGGTGTTGTCCTCATCACGGCGTTTTGATGCGGAGTGTGGTCTCGGCCGGGGAGAAAGACGGGGTGAGGGGACACTACGTCTCTCGACCATCCCTCGGAGAAACGAACCGATTTGTAACCGGGTGCTACTGTGGTGACCAGCCACAGACGGTGCAGGTCGTGACGGATACGTCGTGGAGTCCGCCACACTCCGGACATTGTTTCTTGTTATAACTTCGGTCCCACGACGCAGTGACGTGACCGTTGTTCTCGAGGAACTGGTCCAGAACGTCGTCGTCCGGAGTCTCTGCAGTCGCCATACACTGTGTGACAGAGATTCCCATGCACTTAATCCTATCGGCCGAACAGACCCATTCGATAATTTGCCGGATCAGATCGCCATCACAGGTGATACCGGTCGTCGAATTTCCCCGCGACGTACTCGAGGAAATAATCGGTCGTGAGTGCCTCTCCCGTCGCGCGTTCGATCAACTCGCCCGTCCGGTAGCGTTTGCCGTGCCGGTGGACGGTGTCCTCGAGCCAGTTCGCGAGTGGAGCAACATCACCATCCTGTATCGACCCGGAGAGATCGTCGATCTCCCGCTCCGCCGCGGCGAACAACTGGGCCGCGAGGACGCTGCCGAGCGAATACGTCGGGAAGTATCCGAAATCGCCGTGACTCCAGTGGATGTCCTGCAGACACCCCTTCGTGTCGGTCTCCGGTCGGACCCCGAGATAGGATTCCATCTTGTCGTTCCATACCCCGGGGACCTCCTCCACCGCGAGGTCTCCCCGGACGAGGTCCCGCTCGATCTCGTACCGGAGCACGATGTGCAGGTGGTAGGTCAACTCGTCGGCGTTCACGCGGATGAGGGTGTCGGGGTCGACCCGGTTTGTGGCCCGGTACAGAGCGTCGACGCTCACCGAATCGAAGGCGGGCACCTGCTCGGCAAGGATGGGTTTCACGGCCGAGAGGAAGTCCCGGGATCGACCCACGTGATTCTCCCACAGTCGGGACTGTGACTCGTGGACGGTCATCGCCATCGCCTCCCCGAGGGGGGTTCCATACGCCTCCTCGGGAAGTCCCTGGGTGTACCTGGCGTGCCCGAACTCGTGAATCGTGCTGAATATCGAACTGAGGGGATCGGACTCGTCGTACCGGGTCGAGATCCGGGCGTCGAACTGTGTTCCCGTCGAGAACGGGTGCGGTGCCGTATCGAGACGACCCCGGTTCCAGTCGTAGCCGAGGAGGGTGAGGATCTCTCGGGACACGTCTTCGAGGTCCTCCGCGTCGACGGTCGTTTCGACGGGATCGGCGTTTTCGACGTCACGTTCCCGGATGGCGTCGATCCGGGGCACCAGCCCCGATTTGAGTTCGGAGAGGATCCGTTCTGCGGTCTCGAGTCCGAGGTACGGTTCGTATTCCTCGAAGAGCACGGCGTACGGGTCCCGGTCCGGGTCGACGTGGTGGGCGTACTCCCGTTTGAGTGAAACGAGGGACTCGAGCGTCGGCGCGAACCGGTCGAAATCGTCCTGGGCTTTCGCCTCCCGCCAGATCGGTAACGCATTCGAACTCGTCTCCGCGATCGCCTCGATCAGGTCCTCCGGGACCGCTCGTTTCCGCTCGTGAAGCCGCCTGATTTCCCGCACGACCGCTTGCTTTCCCTCGTCAAGCGACGTGGACTCGAGGGCCGACAGCGTCTCGGCCATCGACTCCCCGGTCAGAAGTTCGTGTTCGAGCGAGGAGAGCGTGGAGAGTTGCTTCGACCGGGCGGGCGTCCCGCCCTCGGGCATCATCACTTCCTGGTCCCACCTGAGCACTCGCTGACTCGTGTAGAGGTTCGAGATGCGCTCGTACGTCTCGAGGAGGTCCTCGTAGGCGTCCGGCGTTTTCGCGGCCATACCTGTCCGGTACCGGTCCGGCGATTTCAACGTTCGTATCGATGCAGGGCCGCAGTTTGGATACGTGTGATAGCGTTCCGTGGTCTGGACGCAATTGGTAGTACTGTCCGTGTTCTAACCGCCATTGATACTACTACTAGTGGGTGGCATACCCCCGGCTCCTTTCAGCCAGGCGCAGGATAGGGACCTTTCATTCCTGTCCCGGCCAGGATTCGGCGAGGTGCAGATAACACTCGTACGTTCGCTCAAGGAGTGACAGCGAGACGCTCTCGGTCGCCGTGTGTGCCTCCCCGGGTTCGGCGGGACCGCAGACCACACATGTCGTTCCAGCCTGGGAGAGCCATCCGGCGTCCGTCGCGTGGGGTTTGATTACGTGTTCCGGGACGTGACCCGACTCGTCCGTCGAACCCTCGTCATTCGTGTGGGCGTTCCGGGAGGCTTCGAGGACATGGTCAGCGAACTCCCGATCCGGACACTGCATCGGGGGGAGGTCCTGGTCCACGGACCAGTCGACGCCGGCAATCGATTCGATGGCCCCGAGGTCCGCCCGGTCCCCGGGGACGGTTCGCTCGTCGACGGTGACCGTGCAGGACTCCGGAACCACGTTCCAGGCCGACCCGCCGTCGATTTCCGTGACGACCAGGCTCCCCTCGACCTCGTGTCCGAGGACCGTCGCGCTCGGCGCCGGGAGGTCCCTGATCGTCCGGACGGCGTCCGTGGCGCGGTAGATGGCGTTCTCACCCCGCTCGGGTTCACTCGCGTGTGCTGCTGTTCCGCTCGCCTCGACGGTACTCCCCCGTCGGCCCTTGTGTGCAATTGCCACGTCGAGCACGCCCGGTGCGGAATAGGAGGCCGATCCCTCACCGACCACTGCGTACTCCGGCGAGAAGCCGTCGTCGATCGCTTCCCTGGCGCCGACACCGCCCTGTTCCTCACCGACGAAACTGGCGAAGACGAGTTCGCCGGCCGGATCCACCCGTTTCAGGACCAACAGCATCGCCGCGAGCGCTCCTTTCATGTCTGCACTCCCACGACCGTACAGTCTCCCATCCTCGACCTCCACCAGGTACTCCTCTCCGTCGACCTGGGAGACGTCCGGTTCGACGACGTCGTGATGGCCGACCAGCGCGAGACTCGGGTGGCCCGTTCCAATCCGCGCGAAGACGTTCCCGGTCTCGTCGGTACTCACGGACGCAGCCGTCTCCTCCCGGAGCCAGTCCACGATGAACTCCCCGACCGCGGTCTCGTCCTCGTGACTCGGTATTTCGACGAGCGACGTCGAAAGATCCCGCAGCATAGAACGCATACCGGGGGTAGGTGGACCGCTCCAAAAACCGTTGTCCGTTTCGAAACGGGTTCGCCCGGAACCGGTCTTGGCCATTCCGACCCCATGACTGTGAGATGAATGCCCCGTTTCTGCGTTCGCTTTTACTCGAAGGACGCTAATCGGCCCGTTCCCCTGACTCCCGCTGTCGGGAATCGGCTCCCCGACTCCCGCTGTCAAGAATCGGCTCCCCGACTCCCGCTGTCAGGATTGCCGATAGGCTGACGCCGTTTCCGGGTTCCCGCTCGAGGAACCCACTGGTTGAACATCCTTATCTGCGGCCCGTTCCTACGCCGCTTTATGATAATCGTCCCGGATACGAGCGTGGTCATCGACGGCCGCCTCACGGAACGAGTGAGGGAGGGCCAGTACTCGGGGGCCACGATCGTCGTACCGGAGGCGGTCGTCGGTGAACTGGAACACCAGGCCAACACCGGCCGCGACACCGGCTGGGAAGGACTCGAGGAACTGCAGGCCCTGGTCGAACTCGAGGAAACCGGCGACGTCGAGGTCGAGTACGTCGGCGAGCGAACGAGCGAGTCGGACATCCGGCGGGCCGGGTCCGGGGCCATCGACGCGATCATTCGCGAGACGGCACTCGAGTACGACGCGACCCTCCTGACGAGCGATCTGGTCCAGTCCGAGGTCGCGGCCGCCAAGGGGATCGAGGTCGAGTACGTCGAGCCGAAAGGCCGCGATACCGATCACCTCGCCATCGAGGAGTTCTTCGACGACAGCACGATGAGCGTCCACCTCAGAGCGGGCGTCCGACCGATGGCGAAACGCGGGGAGATCGGCGACATGCACTACGAGCGGATCCGCGAGGAAGAATCGACGGAGGATGACCTCAAGGAGTGGAGCCACGACGTGGAGGAGACCGCCCGTGCGTCGCCGGAGGGCTTCATCGAGATCGACGAACCCGGCATGAAGATCGTCCAGTTCCGTGACTACCGTGTCGCGCTCGCCAGACCACCCTTCGCCGACGGCTGGGAGATCACGGCGGTCCGCCCCATCGTGAAGACCGACCTCGAGGAGTACGACCACGCTGGTGAACTCAAATCCAGGCTCCTCGAGCGACAGCGAGGCGTCATGATCGCGGGGTCGCCCGGTGCTGGCAAGTCCACGTTCGCCCAGGCCGTCGCCGAGTTCCTCGTCGACAACGACAACGCCGTGAAAACGATGGAGAAACCCCGGGACCTCCAGGTCGGTCCGGAAATCACGCAGTACACGGCGCTGTCGGGCTCGATGGAAACCACTGCCGACTCGTTGTTGATGGTCCGGCCCGACTATACGATCTACGACGAACTCCGGAAGACGGACGATTTCGAGGTCTTCGCGGACATGCGACTCGCCGGTGTCGGGATGGTCGGGGTGGTCCACGCGACCAGGGCGATCGATGCACTGCAGCGACTCGTGGGCCGGGTCGAACTCGGGATGATCCCGCAGATCGTCGACACGGTGGTCTACATCGACGCCGGTGAGATCGAGACGGTGTACGACGTGACGACCGAGGTCAAGGTTCCCGAGGGCCTGATGGAGAAGGACCTCGCCAGGCCGGTGATCGTGGTCCGGGACTTCGAGACGGGGACGCCGGCCTACGAGATTTACACGTTCAACCGGCAGGTCGTGACGATCCCGCTGGACGGCGGCCAGGAGCAATTCTCCGGGGTTGACCGTCTCGCGGAGAACGAGATCGAGCGGGAAATCCGGGACGCCGCCAACGGCCCCGTCGAGGTCGACGTCACCGGGCCGAACGAGGCGGTCGTGTACGTCGGCCAGGACGCGATCTCGCAGGTCATCGGGACGGGCGGCGATCGGATCCGGGAGATCGAAAACCGGCTCGGTATCGACATCGACGTCCGGACCCTGGACGAAGCTCCCGGGAGACCGGGAGGCTCGAGCGAGAGCGCTCCTCCCGTGTCCGGTGGCCAGGGGGAAATCGTCACGCCGGAGATCACCTCCAGGCACGTTATCATTCCCGTCGAGCAGGCCGACCCGGGCGAAACGGTGGAAGTGGAAGCGGACGGCGACTACCTCTTCACGGCGACGGTCGGTCGGGGTGGTGACATCAAGGTGTCCCGAGGGAGTGCAATCGCGGAGGAACTCGAACGTGCAATCGACCGCGAATCGATGATCTCCGTCGAGTAACCGCATCGGCATGCCTTTCCCGACGACATCGATTCGGAGCGTCGCCGGCCGGTCGAGCGGGAATGCAAGAAGCAAAAAACGGACGACGGCTCAGGAACCCGCCGCTTCGACGTCCGAACTCGTTCCCCCACCGTCCTCGTCGACTGTTCCCGCGACTTCGTAGAGGTGCTGACGGGCGTCTTTGAAATGGACACGTTCGTCGACGAGGTCACAGTCTTCCAGGCGGTCGAGGGCGTATCGAACTGTTCGTGCGGACAGTTTCGATTCCTCGACGATTCCCTTCTGCGTGAGTGGCCCGTCGTACTCGAGGACTTTGAACACGAGTTTGGCGCTCGGTGGCAGGTCCTCGAGGCACGAATCGGTGTCCATCGGCGGTGGGTCCTACGGGCCCCGGTAGTAAATAGTATGGGTGACATACCCACGCAAATTTCTTTCGCCATTCCGAACATCCTGGTGCTCGCTCGGGATCGAAATGGCGACGGGTACCCGTGGAGGACGCGAACTACAACAGACAGGTAGACCGCCGCAGTTACCGATCACACGCCGCTATTTCACCTCACACGTTCTACTCCGATCAGATCACGATCTCAAAGCATTTCGAGTACGACCTCGTGGTCGGGGATCGGGACTGTCATTCGTACTCGTATGACCTCATGATCGGTGCTGGGGGCATCGTACCGGTGATAGTATGGCCTCCTGGCGGGGGCCCAGTATCTCGGAAGGAGGGTTCTGGCGCGTGGAACGAACGGCTTTTGGGCCCACGTCCCTCACCCTGGCGTATGGCAACCCAGTCGGAGGGCCGAATGACCGGACACCTCCGGTCGGTGACCGTCACCTCCGTGCTCTCGCTGAGCGGAGTCGTCGCCGGCGTCGCATCGGCGTTCGTCGCCCAGGGCCCGACCGACAGGATCGGGCTCATTATCGCCGTCGCCGCGATGATCGCCAACCTGGCGATCCTCCGGGCGGTCGGGGTCGACGTCGCCGAATTCGGGGCGAAGGATCACCTGTACAACGCCTTCATGACGTTCTCGATGTGGTTCGTCACCTGGGGCGTGTTCCTCACCAGCGGTGTCTCGCTCTGACATGGCCCAGGATAGCATCGCCACCGTCGACCTGGAGCGGTGTCAGCCCGACCGGTGCAACTACGAGTGCATCAACTATTGTCCGCCGAACCGAACCGGGAAGGACTGCATCGTACCCCGGGGCGAGCACTACGACGAGGACGAGGACTACGCCGGTGAACCCGACCAGGTCTGGATTTCCGAAGAGATCTGTCTCGGGGAGACCTGTGGCATTTGCGTCGAGAAATGCCCGTTCGACGCCATCGAGATCATCAACCTCCCCCAGGAACTCGACGAGGACCCGACACACCGGTACGGCGACAACGCCTTTGCCCTCTACGGACTGCCCATTCCGGAGCGGGGGAAGGTGACCGGGCTTCTTGGTCCGAACGGCATCGGGAAGACGACCGCCGTGGAAGCCCTCACGGGTGACATGACGCCCAATCTGGGCCGGACGTCGGACCCGCCGGACTGGGCGGACGTCCTCGATTTCTACCGGGGGACGGAGTTACAGGACTACCTCGGGGCCATGCGTGAGGGAGATCTCGACGTGGCCAGGAAACCACAATACGTCGATCAAATCCCGGAGCAATTCGACGGCGTTACCCGCGAATTGCTCGCGTCCACGGACGAGCGGGGCGTCGTCGATTCGGTAACGACCCGCCTCTCGCTCGACCCCGTCCTGGACCAGCCCATCGGCGACCTCTCCGGGGGCGAACTCCAGCGGGTGGCTATCGCTGCGACGCTCCTCAGGGACGCCGACTTCTACTTCCTCGACGAGATCACCCCGTACCTCGATATCAGCCAGCGCGTTACCGTCGCGAGGTTGATCAGAAGCCTCGCGGAGTCCGAGGACCGGGCGATGCTCGTCGTCGAACACGACCTCGCCATCCTCGACATGCTCGCGGATACCCTGCACGTCGCGTATGGGGAGCCGGGGGTCTTCGGGGTCGTCACGCCGCCGAAATCCGTCAGGAACGGCATCAACGAGTACCTCGCGGGCTACCTCCAGAACGAGAACATGCGGATTCGCCAGGACGAGATCGAGTTCGAGTCCCACGCACCCCGCCCGGTCTCGAACGCCGACGTCCTCGCGGAGTACCCGGATCTGGAGTTCGCGTACGGCGAGGACGCGTTCTCGCTCTCGGTCGAAGGGGGCGCCGTTCACCGGAACGAGGTCCTCGGCGTCGTCGGCCCGAACGGAATCGGCAAATCGACCTTCGCACGAATCCTGGCCGGCGAACTGGAACCCGACGATGGGACGATCGATCTCGATTTGGACATCGCGTACAAACCACAGTACGTCGAGGCCGAGGAGCCCATTCCAGTCGAGACGTTCCTCCGGCAGATCACCGACGACGTGGGGACTTCCTACTGGCGGACCGAAATCGGCTCACCGCTGCAACTCGAGCGCCTCATGGAACAACCGCTGTCCGACCTCTCCGGTGGCGAGCGCCAGCGGGTCGCCATCGCCGCCACGCTCTCTCGGGACGCCGATCTCTATCTCCTCGACGAACCCTCCGCCCACCTCGACGTCGAACAGCGCGTACTGGCCACCCGCGCGATCCGCCGGTACGCCGAGGATCACAGCCAGACGGTCCTCGTCATCGACCACGACATCTACATGATCGATCTCCTCTCCGACCGCCTCATCGTCTTCGACGGCGAACCGGCCGAACACGGCCTCGTGACCCCACCGCAGGCGATGCGATCCGGGATGAACGAATTCTTATCGAACCTCGATGTCACCTTCCGCCGGGACGAACGGGTCGGCCGCCCCCGGATCAACAAGCCCGGGAGTCAACTCGACAGACAACAGAAGCGCGAGGGCGAGTACTACTACACGAACTGAGTCGTTCGTCGGGGCGATTCGTCACGAGAATAGTTCGCTGGAATTTTTGATTAGTTACTCCATACGTCCAGTGGGCGAACGAATACCGTGCTTTACGACCAAAATTTGATGTAAATACATGGATATCTGAGATAGAAATAAAATATATTTAAAACTAAAATACTGATTGATCATCTAAA
>JBDGTL010000057.1:7484-28965 GCA_042216905.1 Halodesulfurarchaeum sp. | reverse complement strand
CGAAATCTAAATAGTGCGTGAGCAGTGCCGAAAGACGGTCATTACGTCAATCGGGGAATGAAATCGACGGGGACAGCGAATCCGAGAGCGCATTCCCGACGTGACAGGATTCGATCGCTCGGTCCACGATTGCGGACCGATCCGCTCTGGACATCTCGGTCTCGATTGACACCTCGAACTCGATATCCTCGAGGTTCCGGTTCGCGTCGCGGTGCCCAGTAACGGAAATCTCGATCGTCCCGAGGCCCGATTGGCCACGGTCACGTGCGGCGATCCGGAGTCCGACGACGAAACACGAGGCGTACGCGGCGAGGAGGGTCGCCGTCGGGTTTGGGCCGTCCTCCTCGCGGGAGTCGACCTGAATCTCGTGCTCGCCGATCGAATTCCTGGTCGAATAGCCGGCTTTCGAAACGGCGTCGACGGTGTCGGGCATTCTACGTGCGTGAACGGGACGGAATCACGTTCGTTATACCTCGACGGATTCGTCGCCTGAGAGGACGTGTACCTCGGCGTCGCTCCCGGCGTCGGATACCGCCGAGACGAAGTCCTCGGGGTCCTGTTCGATGGGTGGGAACGTATCGTAGTGCATCGGACAGACGTGATCGACGCCGAGCCACTCGGCGGCGATACCGGCCTGCTGTGGCCCCATTGTGAAGTGATCGCCGATCGGGACGGCGGCGACGTCCGGTTCGAGGTACTGGCCGATGACGTCCTTCATCTCGCTCATCAAACTCGTATCGCCGGAGTGGTAGAACGTCGTTCCGTCCCCGTCAGTGCCCGGTTCCGATTCGCTCACCAGGAACCCGGCGGGCATGTCGCCGCTTACCTGGTAATCGGTCTCGAACCCGTTCGTGTGATCGGCCCGGTGCATCGTTACGTAGGCGTCGCCTGCCTCGATGGTCCCCCCGAGGTTCATTCCGATGGTCTCCTCGATACCGTACTCGTCTTCGACGTACCCGGCGAGTTCCGGGGTCGAGACGACCGTCGCTTCCGCGAATTCGCCGACGTGGGCGATGTGGTCGGCGTGGCCGTGTGTCAGGAGGACGAAATCCGGCGTGACCACCTCGGACGGAGACAGATCCGTCTTGGGGTTGTCGAAGAACGGGTCGATGAGGAAGTCCGTTCCCTCGGTCGATACGTACCAGGTCGAGTGTCCGTGCCAGGTCAGTTCCATACCGGTCAGGTATACGGACAAATCCACCAAAAGGGTATTGGAATATCAGGATTCTGTAACAAATTGCGCTCTGGCGTATTCCGGGGCAGGGTGTATTCTGGCGGCAGAGGGATTGGGAGTACCCGGGTATGGTCGATATGTCCGTATTACACGGGTATGGTCGAAATGTCCGTATGTGATTTTGTCGACCGAATTGGGATGTGATATTGGCAACCGAACTGGGATGCGGTTTCGGTTACCGAACTGATTGGTGCCGACCGATGTCGCCAACAGTTCGAATCGCCACCTTCCGATCCCCGCAATACGAAAACCATCATTTCGACGGCACCCCCGGAGGAAACCCGGAATCTTTAGGCGGGGTCCGTGACTCGAAGCATGTATGCGTCGAATTCGATTCAGAGATCCATCAGGTGCCGTCAGGAACGGACGATTGGAAGACGACGAAATCGTCTTCGCGGACCGAACGTATGACCGGGACGAGGTCGATATCCTCCCGCCGACGGACCCCTCGAAGGTCATCTGTATCGGCCTCAATTACGCCGATCATGCAGAGGAACAGGACATGGACGTCCCCGACCGTCCGATGCTGTTCTTGAAGACGCCGAACACTGTGGCGGGACACGGTGATACGATCCCGCTCCTCGAGGGGAAAGAGCGCATCGATCACGAAGCAGAACTGGGTGTCGTCATCGGGGAACAGTGCCGGAACGTCGAGGCGGAGGACGCCTGGGACGTCGTCGAGGGCTTCACCTGCGTGAACGACGTCTCGAACCGCGACGACCAGGACGAGGAACAGAACTGGGTCCGCGGCAAGTCCTTCGACGCCGCGGCCCCGATGGGACCGGTCATCGCGGATGTCGAGGACGTCCCGGATGACGCCTCGATCGAACTTCGCGTCAACGGGGAAGTCCGCCAGCAGTCCTCCCGCGAGTACTTCATTTTCAGCGTCCCCGAACTCATCGAGGAGATCTCCACGTACATGACACTCGAACCGGGCGACGTGATCAGTACCGGGACGCCGGCGGGTGTCGCACCGCTCGAAGAGGGCGACGTGGTCGAAGTCGAAGTCGAAGGCGTCGGAACGCTGCGAAACGACGTCGTCCGGGAATAGGGCCGGGCCCCGGCTTCGACGGACGGATGGAGCCAGGTAAGCACCCTTAAGACCGGGGGCCGACTGTTCCCGCGCATGGAGACGCGGGACCTCGAGGACCACGTGGAGTACGTCGCCGGCAGGGGGATCGAAGAGGTCGCCCGGGATCTCGGGCGGGACCCAGACGAGTTCGTCAAACTCGCGTCGAACGAGAACCCGTTCGGCCCGAGTGAGAAAGCGGTGTCGGCGATCCGCGACGCTGCCGGGTCTGTCCATCACTACCCGAAGGCGGTCCACACGGATTTGACAGCGGCACTCGCCGAGAAGTGGCACCTCGATTCGGAGCAAGTCTGGCTCGCACCGGGTGGTGACGGTGCCCTCGATTACCTCGCCAGGGCGATGATCGACCCCGGCGACCGCGTGCTCGTTCCTCGGCCGGGATTCGCCTATTATGGAATGTCGGCCAGATATCATCACGGTGCGGTCGATTCCTTCGAACTGTCCGAAGACAACGGGTTTGCGCTCACCGCGGATGTGGTGCTCGATTCGTACAGCGGACACCGGATCGTCTACCTCACGAGTCCCCACAATCCGACGGGGCGGCGCTTCACAATCGAGGCAATTCGCCGGATTGCTTCCGGCACCGATACGGACACCCTCGTGGTCGTCGACGAGGCGTACGCCGAGTTCGCCGACGGCCCGAGCGCCCGAACGCTCCTCGAGGAACGCGAGGACGTCGCGGTTCTTCGAACCTTCTCGAAGGCGTACGGACTCGCCGGTCTCAGGGTCGGGTACGCACTCGTTCCCAGTTCGTGGGCCGGTGCGTACTCGAAAGTGAATACGCCCTTCGCGACGAACGCCCTCGCCTGCAGGGCCGGACGGGAAGCGCTCGAGGACGACGAGCACGTCACCCGAACCGTCGAAACGGTACGGTGGTCACGGTCCCACATGGCAGACCACCTCGACGCACCCGTACTAGAGAGTCACGGGAACTTCGTGCTCGTCGAGGTCGGAGACGCGTCATCGGTCACCGAATCACTGTTGGAATCGGGGGTGATCGTCCGGGACTGCTCGAGTTTCGGGCTCCCGGCGTACGTGCGGGTGACATGTGGAACCGAGTCGGAGACAAAGCGAGTGGTTCGTGAACTCAACACGGTCCTATCCGAATGAGAGTCGCAGTGACCGGGACGCCGGGGACGGGGAAGACGACCGCCGTGAACGAACTCGATACCGACCTCACGGTCGTCCACCTGAACGACGTTATTCGGGAGGAAGGAATGTACACGACCGTCGACGAGGACCGCGAAAGCGTGGTTGCGGACCTCGATGCTATCGCCGAGTGGCTCTCCGGAAGCGACGACGTGTTGTTCGAATCCCACCTGGCACATTACTTCGACGCGGATGTGACCGTGGTGCTCCGCTGTCACCCAGAAACACTCGAACGGAGACTTCTCGACCGTGGAGAACCAAGGGGGAAGGCACGGGAAAACGCAGAAAGCGAGGCACTCGACGTGATCCTTTCCGAAACACTGACACGACAGGACGACGATTGCGTATTCGAGATCGAGACCACAACGGATTCACCGACCGAGACCGCGTCGAAAATACAGGCAGTACTCGATGGTGCACGACAACCCTCGTACGGGACCGTCGATTACACCGACTATCTCGAGGAGTCCTGATCCATGACCCTTGATCGATTCCGACCGATGGCGGAACGGGCACTCGAACCCCTGGTGAGAACGGCTATCCGGATCGGACTCACCCCGGATTCGGTGAGCGCCATCGCCTTTCTCCTGGCCATTGGGGCGTCCGCCTCGTTCCTCGTCGGGACACCGACGTGGTATCTCGCCGGGGCGCTTCTGGTCTTTTTGAACGGCGTCCTCGATCTCATCGACGGTGCCATCGCCCGGGACCTCGAGGTGGATTCACCTGCTGGTGACCTCCTCGATCACGTCCTCGATCGCTATTCGGACGTCGTGATCGTCGCGGGTCTGGCCGGCGGCGTGGGCCGATACGCCCTGGGGTTCGCCGCAGTTACCGGTGTTCTTCTCACGTCATATCTCGGAACCCAGATTCAGGCGGTCGGACTCGAACGCGAGTACGGCGGGTTGCTGGGACGAGCGGACAGACTCACGCTCGTCGGCGTCACCGGCGTCGTGGCCTGGATCACGCCGACCATCGCCGGTGTCTCGGTCGTCGGCGCCCTGCTCGTCGTCTTCGCGGTCGTGGGCCACTTCACCGCGATACAGCGGTTTTACGCCGCCTGGAGCGATTTCGACTCCTGAGGATGGTCTGCCGGTGGTCGTAACAGGGGTCGTACCTTTTAATATTGGCCACCGGTAAACGAGGAGTATGGTCCAGTGCGAGATGTGTGGCGCCGAGACCGGTGCTCCGAAGACGGTCAAGATCGAGGGCGCCGAACTGCAGGTCTGTGCGGATTGTGCCGAGTTCGGGACCGAGGTAACCCAGGATTCGACGGAGACTACTTCGACGAAGTACTCGACCGGGTCCACGGGCACCAGCGGGAGTTCCACGTCGAGTTCCCCCTCGTCGGGATCGTCCTCGCGTTCCTCTTCGAGCGGTGGGCGACGCGACATGTTCGACGAAATGGAGGAGATCGCGAGCGATTACGACCGACGAATCCGGGAGGCCCGGGAATCCGCGGAGTTGACACAGGAGGATTTGGCCGACGACATCAACGAAAAGGTCAGTCTGATCCGGAAACTCGAGAACGGTAAAATGCGGCCGAGCGACGAGGTCCAGAAGAAGCTGGAACGACGCCTCGACATCTCGCTGACCGAGGGCGAGATCGAGGCGGACGAGGAATGGGAGTCCGACGGGACGGAGCAGGGACTCACGCTCGGCGATATGGTGAAACGGAAGGACTGATCGGGCAACGACACCTTTTTCGCGGTCCCCCGGAACACACCGGTATGTTCATCCTCGTCAATCTCAAGGCCTACCCCGTCGATCCCGTAGCGATCGCCGAGGCCGTTTCCACCGTTTCCGAAGGGGCGGATGCCACCCTCGCAGTCGCCCCGCAGGCCGTCGACGTTCCTGTCGTGACCGAGACCGGGGCGACCACGTGGGGTCAGCACGTGAGTCCGATCGAACCGGGGAGCGAAACCGGGAGTACGCTCGCGGAACGACTGGCCGCGAACGGTGCAGTGGGGACGCTCATCAACCACTCCGAGCGGCGATTGCGCCTGGCGGATATCGATACCGCGATCGAGGCGGCGGATCGGGCCGGCCTCGAGACGATCGTGTGCGCGAACAACCCCGAACAGATCGCCGCTGTTGCCGAACTTGGACCGGACGCAGTGGCGGTCGAACCGCCGGAACTCATCGGAAGCGGGACGCCGGTCAGCCAGGCCGACCCGGACATCGTCCGGGACGCAGTCGAGGCCGCTGAATCGGTGGATCCGGACGTCGACGTCCTCTGTGGGGCCGGCATCTCAACTGGTGAAGACGTCGCTGCCGCAAGGGAACTGGGAGCGACGGGTGTGTTACTCGCCAGTGGAGTCGCGAAAGCAGACGATCCCGCTTTCGTCCTTCGCGATCTGGCCTCTGCATAATTGGGTATCACCCCGGGCCGGTCTGCCATGTAACGGAGTGGGACCCTGACGTGTCGAATTGTGACTGGAGCTGACGTGTCAAATTATCACAAGAGGATGAGGTGTGGAATTGTGACGAGGCGACGATATGTCGCATTATGAAAATACGGTGATGTGTCGAATTGCAATCAGGCACCACCGTCGCGTATTGTGAGGAACAACCGAAAATCAGTGCGGTCCAGGTCGTACTGACTGTCCTGCTATTGGCGTCGGTATTGTTCCGGAATGTCGTTTCTTCTGGGCAATACGCCCCATTCTAGAATGGACGGAACTCGAAAATTGAACGGACGGAACTCGAAAATAGAGTGGACGGAACTCGACAACTCGAGTGGATAGCACCTGGCCGCTTGCGTCACCGCCTCTCTGGCGCGAATCGTTCGAGGGACACCTGTCCGCGACGGGGGTACGATCGGCCGGTATCGGACGAATCGGTCCGATCGGTCCAGGAATCGAGGTCGCTCTGTTCGTTTTCGGAAAAACTCAATTTCGACACCCGAACGCCCACCTTGCGGACCGACTCGCCCTCGAACTCGTCCAGTAACTCCAGTGCGGTCTCCCGGAGGAGGTCCGGTTCGTCTATCGGGCCTCCGAACGTTCGCTCCCTCGTCTTGACGTCGTACGGGGGAAGGACCACCTTGATTCCAACTGTCTGGTAGAGCACGTCCTTCCGATCGACGCGGGAGGATACGGCCCTCGACAACGCCGTTACCTGCTCTGAAAGAACGTCCCAGTCGGAAACCGGGTCACCGAAAGACGTCTCCCGGGAGAGACTTTTCGGTCTCCCTCGCTCCGTGACGGTTCGATCGTCGATCCCCCGTGCCCGGTTGTGCAGTTCGCGACCCCGATCACCGAACCGGTCCTCGATCGTCTCGATGTCGGCGTCGGCGAGGTCGCCGATGGTGGCGATGTCGAGTTCCCGAAAGGCACTTGCGCTTACCGGCCCGACCCCGTGGAGGTCTTCGATCGGGAGGTCGGCCAGGAAGTCCTCGAGTTCGTCCGGCGGTACCACGGTGAGACCGTCCGGTTTGTCGTGATCGCTCGCGATTTTGGCCGCGCTCATGTTCGGTGCGGCCCCGACGCTCGCCGGGACCCCGACCGTGGAACGAATCCGCTGTTTGACGTGACGGGAGAATCCCTCGGCCACGTCCCAGTCGGTCCGGTCGGTGACGTCCAGGTACGCCTCGTCGATGGAAACCTCCCGGACCGTGT
Source organism: Halodesulfurarchaeum sp. (assembly GCA_042216905.1). Taxonomy (GTDB): domain Archaea; phylum Halobacteriota; class Halobacteria; order Halobacteriales; family Halobacteriaceae; genus Halodesulfurarchaeum. Next base: position 21,875 of record JBDGTL010000057.1, on the reverse strand, counting down.
CACCCAGGTCGTGCAGGATCTCCCTGACCGCTGCCGCGATTTCCTGGTAGTATTCCATGTCCACCGGTCGGTAGTAGGCCGCGGGTTCACTCGATTCGGTACTCGATGTGCGGGGGAGGCGTTCGAGCGCTTCCGAAATCGGCTGGGCACTCTCGACCCCGTACTCCCGTGCCTCGTAACTCGCGGTGGCCACCGCGCCGACGCTGTCGCCCGGTTCGTATCCCATCCCGACCACCACCGGTTCGCCCCGTAGTTCGGGTTCCCGGAGTCGTTCACAGGACGCATAGAAGCAATCCATATCGACGTGCAAAACGATCTGCTGGTCCGTTGTGGTCGCCCCCGGAAGCCTGCCCGCCATGGGCATGTGATCACCTTGGCGTTCGACGGGTCTTAACCTTCGGTTTGCGGGGTGAAAGTGGTGGCCCCGACTGTTTCAGGCGAGGTCACCTTCGATCTTCGTTCCGGCTTCTCGGCAGTCTTCCAGTCCGTGTTTCGCGCCCATCCCCGCGTCGTGGGCGGTGGCACCGCGGCCCACTCCGACCTGGAGGGTCACGTCAGTATTCGATTCGACGTGTTCGATCGCCGTCTCGTAGTCCGACCGGGTGAGGTCCGGACAGACGGCGATGACGTTGTCGCCGCCGACGAAGAACGAGAGGGAGTCACCGTCGCGGTGGAGGTATTCCATGAGCGTCGCGTACCCCTCCTCGATGTGAATGAACGTCGAGAAGGCGTCGAGTTCGTCCGTGTACTTTCCAGTCGCGTTGATGACGTCGAAGTGGGCAATCTGGACGTCCTCGTCAGTCCGTTCGGTATCGTCCACGGTCTGGCCCATGAGGACCTCGGTCCGGTCCTCGTCCTGTGCACTTCCTTCCTCCTGGAGGAGTGCCGTCGCGTCTACGAGCGCGTTCGCCGGCGAGGGCCCGTATCCAACGCCGAGACTGATCGTGACGGGATACCGGTTGCTCACCGATTCCTGGATCCGGGCGTGGTCCTCGAGATCCAGGCCGTTCGTTACCGCGATCATGTTGTCGAACCGGGTGAAGAAGACGTACCCGTCCAGGTTTCCGATGAGTTGTGAGAGATCCGCGAACAGTCGTGACTGGAGCGTCTGGAGGTCGACCTCCCTTCGGGGGGTCGGGGTGACCGTCCAGGGCCCGTAGTTGTCGAGTTGAATGAGGGTGACCTGCGTGTTCGTCACGGCAGGTCGGGATTCTTCTCGTCCGCGTTAACAATTTTCGATCTGTCCCAACCGCTCTTCGTTCGATCTGTTCGAATTAGTCTCCAGGAACCTGAATCGCGTCCTACGGAAGAACGGATAGATGACCGGAAAGGATTGGATTGAAGACCGGAAAGGATTGGATTGAAGACCGGAAAGGACGGATTGATGACCGGCAGGGACGGACAGGTGAATACGTGGACGATGGACTCACTGAGGATTGCAGACGGAATCAGTATGGGTGGCGGCCGGACGACGAGGAATTGTCAACCGGCCCATCCCGCATGTGTTACTTCCCACTCCCAACCGCTCTGGACAGAGCGGTACCATTCCCCGGTGGCGAGGGGATCAGTCGATCACATCGACGGGCCGACCCGGGTGATTGCGAACTCCTCCAGGCCGTGGGACTCTGCGCTGGTTTCTGCCCCGTCGAGGACAGATTCGACGAGTTCGCCGAGATCCGATACGGAATTCCGTTCGGCATTCAGATCGAGGTCCGACTGGAGCGCCTCGTAGGTGTGCCCGTTGCCGGTGAGTTTGATGACGGGCGAGACGGGATGGCCAGTCGGAATACCCTCGTCTGTCACGTGAACGATGACCGTGGCACCGGAAGCGGCTAGTCCCGTCGCGGCCTCCCCGAATTCCGAGGGTGCGTCTACGATCGCGAGTCCTGAATCGTGACTCGCCAGCTCTCCGTAGTCGAGCACCTCGACGATTGGCTGGTCTCCCCATGCCCTGGTACTCGTCCGGAAGTCCAATTCCTCGGCCGTCCGCCGCACGTTCGACTTCCGACCCGGGATGCCCGTGTGGCGTTCGATGAGGTCGTCGAAATCGTCGATTGCCCCGGCCCGTACACGGGACCGTGCTTCCTCAGGGTTGGCCACGACGCGTTCCACTCCCGCGGCGACGACACGCCCACCCGCGTCGATAACCCGGTCCACGAACGCGCCGAGGAGCGGATCGGCAGTGGAGACCGTGCCGTCTTCGAGGTCACTGCTCACGATCCCGACCGTGACGTCTTCGAGGCCGCCTTCGGTTCGACCGTTCTCTGTCCCGGCGACGAGATCCCGGGCGACTTCGACCCCCTGGTCGATAGTGGGATCGGTCCCGCCGACGTCCTGAATCACGAGTTCGCGCGCGGTCTCCCCGAGGTCGTCGAGTTGTTCGGTCACGTCTCCACTTCGAACGTGCTCGCAGCCGAGTCCCACGAGAAGCGATCCCGCGACGTTCGGATTCTGCGCGACCCCGATCAACGTCCGTCGGGTTTGCTCGTTGTCGCTCCCGAGTTGTGCACAGCCGTGGTCGTGTGCCGTGCTCTTCGCGCCTTCTACCTGTGCCGCGATGCGGTCCGCTGCCACGTGCGAACAGATGACCGATGGAATCACGAGGACCTGATTCCTGATCCCGATGGATCCGTCGGACCTGGCATATCCCCGGAAGGTGATGTCCGATTCGTCGACGTCGGTTCCCGTCCGGTCCAGTGAATCGTTCGTGGCGTTCATGCGACCCCCTCCGATTTGCTGGAATCGTCCTGGTCACCGCGTCCCCGGGTGCTCTCGATGTTGTGCGTGTGTACCCACTCCCCGGCCTCTATTGGCGATGTTGCCCGGCCGATCACCTCGCCGTACTTGTACACCGTCTCGCCGGCGTCGATCGGGACGAGTGCGAACTTGTGCCCGAATTCGACGTCCTCTTCGAGTCGCAGTGATCCATCCGCTCCGGCGTCGATTTCTCTTCCCTCCGACAGATCGTCCAGTGCCGTCGCGACGTTGTCGATGTCGCTCATCACGAGGCCCACGTCGCCGATCGTTTCGCCCTTCATGCGACCTCACCCCCGAGGTTCCCGATTTCGACCGGTTGGATTTCGTTGATCGCGTACTCTTCGATACGGCGTTTCTCCGCCTCGGTCCGTTTCCCGTCCGCCACCGCGAGCAATTCGTCGAATATACGGTCTCCGACCGAGGACAGCGACTCGCCCTCGATCACCGTGCTGGCGTTGACGTCCATGTTCTCCGCCATCCGGTCCCACGTTTTCGGGTTCCCGGTGACCTTGATCACCGGTGCGATCGGGTTCCCGGTGGTGCTTCCCCGTCCCGTGGTGAACGCGACGACCTGTGCACCGCCGGCGACCATGCCCACGACGCTCTCCACGTCGTACCCGGGCGTATCCATCAGGACCAGGCCCTCGCCGACCGGGAGGTCCTCGGCGTAGTCGACCATTCCCTCGACCGTGGTCGTTCCCCCCTTCGAGATGGCTCCGAGGCTCTTCTCCTCGATCGTCGAGAGCCCTCCCTCCTGATTGCCCGGGGTCGGCTGGGCTCCCCGGAGGTCCACTCCCATCAGTTTCGCCTGGTTCTCGCGGGTTTGGACCCGCTCGAGCAGTCGCTCCTCGACGTCCGGGTCCTCACACCGTTCCGCGAGGACGTGTTCGGCGCCGATGAACTCCGGCGTCTCGCTGAAGGAGGCCGTTCCGCCTGCCTCGACGAGTCGGTCACAGGCGTTGCCGACTGCAGGATTGGCCGCGATTCCACTGGTCGCATCGCTGCCACCACACTCCACGCCGAAGACGAGTTCGCTCGCATCTGCCGTTTCACGACGGACTCCCTCGATTTCCTCAGCGAGTCCCTCGACTACCTCGGCGCCACGGTCGATTGCGTTCCTGGTACCACCGAGGTCCCGGATAGAGAGGGTCTCGACGGGTTTTCCCGACCGGGAGATGTCGTCTGCGACCGATTCTGCATCGATGTCCTCGGTGCCGAGTTCCACGACGACTGCCGCTCCCACGTTCGGGTTTCGCCCCGTTCCCACGATGGTCCGCTCGGTCTGTTTCCGTGCCGGTTCCGGTTGACTTGCCCCCATCTGGTGGGGCGTCGCCCGGGCCGGTTCACCAACCTCCACGGCTATCGCCTCGGCTATCTTGCTGGCGGTCACCGACGTCGGGAGGACGGCGACGTGATTTCGGACGCCAATCCGACCGTCGTCCCGTCGGTAGCCGCTGAACTCCAGTTCGGGCATCTATCCTCAAACCAGGAGGCCTCCCGGGATAATTGTTCCTCCTGATTCTGACGTGTTCACGATCCCGCCCTGTGATATGATCGGACGACTATCGGAACGTTGCGTTACATATCAAATGAATTGATGTGGTATTATTGCTTCAAATAGAGATTGTTTCATAATTGTAATTGAGTTATTATTAAGTTAATAATCGCCATTATGTAATTTAATACTTTCATAATTGAAATTATACCCTTCATAATTAAAATTATACTGTTTTTCCTAATTATAACTATTCAATTAAATCGTATAATATGGTTATTTCGTCGTATAATTTTGTTCAATATTGAATTTTAATTTTTCGGCTATGATCGAATTCACCCTCAAATAATTTATATCAACTATTATATTGCTGTTATAACTCTCTTAACGTATACTCGAGACGGTTGTAATACACATTCAATATTTTGATACGTATCGTGGCTCTCCCACCATTTCGAACGGATTATTAGAAATATCTTGTATAGTATCATACCCGTTCACGCAACGCGATACGATCAATCGGTATCGCGACGTTCTTCGGTATTGCGACGTTCATCGGTATCGCGTCGTTCATCAGTATCACGTTGTTCTTCCGGGGGTTCGGGTGGTTCGAGAACCTCGATGGCGAGTCGAACCACCATCCGATCTTTCAGTTGGTCGAGGGAGTCCTCGACCCGGAGGCCGGCGATGGCGATTGCGGCGAGTATCCCTAGTACGACCCACGCGGCCCTGGCAGGAGTCCTCAGGAGGAATTGGTGAATACTGAGGAGTCCCACCAGGCCGAGGGTGAACAGACTCCCGATCTGGACCGGCCGTCGATGTACCTGGACTGCAATCGCTTCACCGACCCGAGTGGCGGTCGAAGTCGCCCGGCCCCGGGATAAAAGGCCGACGAACCAGTCGAGCACCCCGAGTATTGGCCCAACCGTCTTCGTCTCCGTGAGATCGATGACGACCACCTCGGGGTCCGGTTCCTTCGTCAACCATCTAAAGAGGAAGGATTGGCGCGTCCATCGACCGATCTGTCGACTCACTCGGGTGAACGTGGCCGTTCGAGCACCGGTTCGGACCGCCGCGTCGATTGAGGACACTGTGGACTGGCCGTAGTGTTCGAGGCCCGCATTGACGAGCCGTTGGGGGGTCCGGTAGATCCAGGAACTGGATACCGCCTCACGGATTCGCCGGCCGAAGACAACGACCTCCGACCCGGCGACGACGTCCCGGTCTTCGGTACTCATCGACACTCCCCCGATTGCCACTTCGAGTACTTTATCCTACTGGTGGCTGATCGTATCGGTCGATTTACAACCCGTGTGTCGAATCGTGACACCTCGGTCTCGACCTCGATTGACGAGTATGTCACGCCGTTCGTGAAGCTCTCCGATCGGCGGTCGAATCCCGGGCCTGTGTTCCACGAGGCTCCCGAGTATGGGCCCCACACTCGGTTCGCTCTACGAATCCAGGGTGTGATATCTGCTGTCACAACTGTGAGATCCACGCGGTCCGGAAGCCCGGGAGTTGGGGCCACCTGCCCGATTGCGTCCGGTGGGGCCAGTCACCGACCCGTCCTCACTTCTCGCCTGCGAGATACTGGAGTGCCTGCCGTATGTGATACCGTGCCGACTCATTCTCGGCTTCCTCGAGCGCCATCTCGAGGTGGCCGACGACGGTATCCTCTGGGGATTCGGTCATAGTTCGTGTTTTGCGTCTAGTATTAAATACGTGTGGAACATAATACTAACGGTATATATTGATACGTGATATCGGGATCAATTTTGGCCTGATTTGCCGTACACCCGACGTCGGTGTCGCCGTATGAACCGAAGATCGGTGGTGGGGAGGGGGCCGATACGAGGAATAGGATAAGTCTTTCACGAGGACGTGACTATCAGCAGGGGATGCAATCGGTTCAAGAAATGAAGGGCGCGAGCATCGTCGTCGACACGTGTGCCGGCATTCAACCCGGCGAGGACGTGCTGGTCGTGACCGACTGGGAAGTCGCCGACGTTGCAGAGCGCATCGCGGCGGCTGCGAAGGAACGCGACGCCGCCGTCACGATGTCCGTAATGGACCCCCGGGAGTACGATGGGAACGAACCGGAAGAGACCGTCGAGGCAGCGATGATGGAGGCGGACGTCATCATCACGCCCGTCCACCGGTCCATCACGCACTCGTCGGCGACGGCCCGGGCCAGGGAAAACGGCGCCCGGGTCCTCAGCATGGTGAAATTCACGCCGGAGCAACTCAGGACTGGCGGCCTCTACGCCGATTACGAGGGGATGCGACCCCACTGTGAAGCGATGGCAGAGACGTTCTCCGAGGCCAGCGAGGCCCGTGTAACCTCCCCGCAGGGGACGGACGTGACCGTCGGTCTCGAGGGACGGGACGGGAACGCTCATTCTGGCATCGCCACCGAACCCGGCGAGTTCACCGCACTGGTTCACATCGAGGCGAACATCTCGCCCGTGGAGGGAACGACGAACGGGACGGTCGTCTTCGATGGGGCCATCCCGAACCTCGACATCGGCGTGCTCGAGGAACCCGTCACGATGGAAATCGAGGACGGGATGGTGACGTCAGTCGAGGGCGGTCGGGCGGCCGACCGCATCCGGTCGGTCTGGGACGAACACGACGATCCAGCAGTGTACAACATCGCGCAACTCGCTGTGGGAATGAACCCGGAATCGGAGGAATTCAACGGCTGGTTCTCGAACGATCACGGCCGGTACGGGAACGTTCACTTCGGCATCGGGACGAGTAGCAACCTCGGAGGAACGACCCGGGCGCCGGTTCACTTCGATGCGATGATGGCCGAACCGACCCTCGAACTCGACGGCGAGGTGGTCCTCGAGGACGCCGAGTTCACCTTTTTCTAGGCGACTGGACCTCTCTCGATGGCTGTTTTCCACGGTCGCGGTCTATTTCGATAGTCTGTGCCCGCCTGGACGCACGACCCACGTTCACGGGATACCGCGACGAAAATTTGACACAAGGGTTACAGAATAGGCCCCCGTGACGGACTGTATGACTCGTGGAAGTGCCACGACGGCGATACTTGTATTCGTGGTCGTCCTGGCGGGGTGCAGCGGCGTTTCGCCCGACACTTCCACGACACCGCCACTGGAGAATGGGACCACGACCCCATCGTACGTCACCGTCACCGTCGTCGAGGTCGTCGATGGCGATACGATCGATATCCGGTACCAGAACGGCTCTACGGACACAGTTCGTCTCCTCGGCGTGGACACTCCGGAACCGAACGGGCAGAATTACCCGGGGGAGTTCGAAGGCGTCCCAGATACCGAGTGGGGCAAGACGTGTCTCCAAACCGAGGCGCACGACGCCACGAATGCGACCAAGCGGATCGTGCTTCACAAGACCGTACGTCTCGTGTTCGACCCCGTTGCGGACCGCCGGGGATCATACGGTCGCCTGCTTGCGTACGTCTACGAGAACGGGGAGACCCTCAACTATCGACTCGTCGACCGGGGATACGCCCGGGTGTACGACAGCGAATTCACCAAATCTGACCAGTTCTACGCCGCTGAAGCCGAGGCCCAGCAGTCACGGATCGGGGTATGGCGATGTACCCAGGAACCGGGTACCGGTACGACCACGATGACCACGATTGCCGGTTCGGCCAGTGGGAATGGCCTGGCCGTCGTCGAAATCCACCCTGACGCTTCTGGTAACGATCACGAGAACCTGAACGGGGAATACGTCACCTTCGAGAACCGCGGGACGACGACCCTCGACCTGAGCGGCTGGACTGTCTCGGACGGCGACGGCCACACCTACGTCGTTCCGGACGGATTCAAAATCGTGCCCGGGGAGCGGTTTCGACTGTATACTGGTATGGGGACCGATACCGGCCGGAACCTCTACTGGGGATCGGACAGTGCGATCTGGAATAACGGTGGCGATTCCGTCACCGTCTCTGACCCCTCCGGAACGGTTCGGGTGAACCGAACGTATTGAACGGGGAGCGCACTAGTAAAGTGTTGATCTGGAAGCCCGGAGAGAACGTCCTCCCTTGAATCAATCTGTTACCTCGTACCAAACCAGTAGAAGAGTCCAGTGACCACGAACCCGGCCAATACCGCGATTCCGACGGTCCGGAGAAGCACGGAAATAGAAACGGGGTCGAGAAACAGGGACCGGACGCCGATGGAGCCGACGAGAACGATGACGAATGAGACGATTCCCCGAAGGAGGGCGTGCGTGAGGAAACCCCGGCTTTGGGGTCCTCGGCTTTGAGGTCGGACGGGGGTCATGACGGGTTGAGGATCGGGCCGCAGGTGAGATAATCGCTCCGTTTCCATATACTTCATCGAGAGAACACAGTCTGTACTACCCGCAATTCCACGTCCAGTGGTTTCAGATGGTCACCACTGTACTGGCCAGGTGTTCACCACCGTACTGGCCAGGTTTTCATCACTGTACTGGCCAGGTATTCATCACTGTACTGACCAATGTTCATCACTCTACCGGGGCTGTATTTGCACCATTGGATCATTCGACGATGATCAATATTGGCTTCCCGGTGTTGGTACCCGTCGCTGGGAAGCGTGTGAACGAGAGTGGCAGATGAGAAACCACTGGAATGGTCTTTTGCTGTCTCCCTTACCATTCCCCTCACGGCACTCTCCAGGCGGAGAGTACAGTATACATGGCGTCGCCTTGAGTTATAATCGTTGAGGCTTTTCTACAAGTGTGTCGATTGTTGATAACCGGAAATACGCTATCGAGATATCTATCGTCGAAGGGATGCCAATTACCTCGGAGCCTACCGGAGGCGCCTTCAGATCGGTTTTCTGTTGCATTCACACTCGGAATATCAGACGTAGAGAGCCTCATAACAGGTGGGTTCGAATTTGACAACCGGACTCATTTGCTCGCCACTCGTATTGTCCGAGGAATACCCAGCCGACAGCCCGTTTCAGACTGGGTCATGCGGGTGATTGAGTTATCGTCCACACATGATCTTAGGCGCGGTTCTCAGGCAATCAGGTTGATTATGGGTGCCGTCATCGTCTGGCGGGCGATAGAGTGGTATCAGTAGGTGAAATGGATCGATCGAGGGCAATTCCAGTGGTCGGGCCTGTCTCGTTTCGTGTTTCGAGAACTGATGATCGCCTCGCTTTTGAAATCCGATGACGTGCTGATCAGTCACGCCTGCTTCTGGGGGCCAGGAATCGAGGTCGCCTGTGTAACCTCGAACGTGCCGGTGTACATGCAGGCCCGGCCGGTGCTGGGGGGGTAGGCGTCTCGAGGCTTCGATTGATTTTGTATTGTTCCGTATTCGTCGTCGAGACGACCCGGTCCGAACGGCCTTCAACGCCGAACACGTCATAGAGAAAATTTTTTGGCGAGGGTATGTGATCGATGGAAAAAAGAGTCCGACCGGTGGCCGATATCAAATGAGCAGTACCCACACCTGTTCGTGTTGCGATTGGTCAGGGGCAGTCGAAAACACGGGAACGTGGGCCAGTGTGCCTGTGTGCCCGAGCTGTGGCTGCATGACTGAGGAAATCGTCCGGTAACGTGAAATACCAATTTTATTCCATCGCCTGAGGATTCAGACCGGGGTTACGCAGATACGATTGTGTTCCCGGCGCTTTGAGCGCGATGTGCATTCGTTCTGGTCGGCCGCCGACACCCGGTCCGAAGCAGCTATCGGCATGCCCGAATCGCCTTTCGTCCGTCGTTGAGCGCCTGGGGACAATGGTACCATCAGCAGGCGACGATCCCATTACGCTCGGCGGTCTGAGATAACCCTGGGGAATCGAATTCTAGGGGATCAATTCCTCCGGAAATCGAAACAACACGTGGTAGTGTGCTTTGGAACGAGGACGACGTGAGGAGAGTGGGGTCGGAGGGATGTTGAACCACGGTCAGTCCGCTCCCTTCGGTCGCTCCCTTCCCTGATTCAAATCCCTCCGACAGCCATACTTCAGACTCCTCCCGTACGCTCGTCGTCAGAAGGTATGGGGCCGGAGGGATTTGAACCCCCGATCGACTGATATCTCCGGTACCTCGGCACTCCAGAGGGTCGTCACAGCGGGCGACGGCCAATCACCCGCTCGGTATACCAGTCTGGAGTGTCGTCTTCGGTTATCCTCTGGAGTCAGTCGCCATGCCTGGCTTGGCCACAGCCCCGCGACTTCTGGTAATCGGCTACCGCTAAAGGGCGTTACGGTTTTTCACCCTCAATCGGAGTCGACGGCACTCCACCCACAGTCCTGGCACTTGTACCCAGTCGTGTACTCGGTCACACTCTTCATGTATCCCACTTCGAGGACGTTCCCGTCGCATTCCGGACAGGATCGATCCGAGTCCGCTATCTCGTCGGCTTCCAGTATCTCCTCGTCCTCGATCATCTCCGCCAGTTTTCGAGGTGTCACCATCCGTCCCTCGACGACCCGGTTTTCCGCCATACCAGTTGGTTTCCCCGGACGTAGGTAAGGGTTGTTACCTTACAACCAGGGGACTCGTTCTTCTGTCGGGCCGTCAGCGAATTGGGCGTGCTCGCTACCAGAGTCCTCGGTGTCGTGATTGGGGGCTGGGTCCTCCGTGCCTCCGTCCGCCGTGGCGGTGAACGGAACGGAGTCCTCCCCCGGGATCGATTCGGTGCTGGGGTCGAACGCGAGCATTCCGGCGATGCCAAAGACGCCGAGTGGGGCCACGCCCGGGACGATACCGACGATGGAGAGTGCAAGAGTTCCAAGGGCGACGGCACACCCGAACCTGAATCGATCGAGATCGATCACCCCCTCCATTACGGGGCGGAGGGCGACGACCCCGAGGGCGAACCCGACCCCGACGACGCCGGACGCGACGGCCCGGAGCACGAGGTCCGTACTGGTGGTGATGGCGACGGAGAATCCGGCGGGGTCGAGACTCGCGATGGCCCCGAGTCCGATTATGACGCTCGGCCGTGGCAGATACTCTCCGATAGTGGCACTTGCCGTTTTCGCGGCGATGGCGACGACCACGATTGCCGCGAATCGCTCGAAGACGACGATGTTGACGAGACTGGCGATGGTTGGCGCGATCGCCGCTTCGATCCCGGCAAGGACGACCAGCGGAATACCAACGACCAGCACGCTAACGGCCTGGTTCCAGGGATCCCGATCCATCTCCGCAACGATAACCGCGAGCGTGGCACTCCCCCCGAAGACCAGGAGTCCGATCTGGAAGATGCCCACGACACTGTCGAGCGTACCGGCCAAGACCAGCGCTGGGAACAACCCGTCTATGAGGGGCAGGAGCATCACGGTCGCGAGCAATCTCGTCGCGCCGCCCACCTGTTGCTCTAAGCGAAGGGCGACCGGGTGGCGTGAGATGCTCATATCCTACGATGGGGACCCGTAACCGTGTGGGGGCTGGCGGTGTTCGCGGTGATGCGGTAACGAAATCTCGGACCGCGAGAGCCAGGCGTTTTTCTCCGCCAGTTTTCCGAATGTATTCCCGAAAAATGTGGTGACGCCGGTGGCGAGTCGCTGTTCGCCGGCGATACACGAGTCGGTTGGACTGGCGGAGTCCATACCACCTAGTTACAACCGTTCGGGGGATAAAGATTGCGTGAGAACGCCCCGCAAATAGTGGACGCCCGTCGATGGTATTCGGTGAGGAGTGATTGAACATGAACCAGCGTCCCGGACGACTGGCGTTCTGCAATTCGACAATTCACCATTGGGATTGAATTCACCCTCACAATTGGGATTGATCTGTATCGGATATTCGTGGTCGGGATTCGTCTCCATTTTGTATTCACGATCGTGGATAACTGACTGGTCTGTACCAGGTCGACTCGCAACGTTTTTGCCCCAGTAGCGATTCGGCACTACATGGCGACAGATTCTTCCGAGGGTGGACGGTTCACCGAAAAATTGGACGTCGAGCCGGCGTTGACCTTCGACGACGTGCTCCTTCGACCGAGCGAGAGCCGCGTCGAACCCGACGAAGCCGACGTTTCAACCAGACTCTCCACGTCCATCGACCTGAACGTCCCCGTTCTCTCGGCAGCGATGGACACGGTTACGGAGGCGGAGATGGCCATCGGGATGGCACGGGAGGGGGGTCTCGGGGTCCTCCACAGAAACATGACGATCGAACGCGTCGTCGCCGAGATCGAGCGCGTCAAGCGGGCGGACGAACTCGTTATCCGCCGTCAAAACGTGGTCACCGCCGATCCGGATCAGACCGTGAGCGACGTCGATCAGTTGATGGAACAGGAAGGGGTGAGTGGCGCGCCGGTCGTGGACGACGACGATTCGGTACTCGGCATCATCTCGGGTACGGACATCCGCCCCTATCTCGAAGTCGGCGAACACGACGAGGTTCGGGAGGCGATGACCGACGAAGTCATCACCGCCCCCGAGGACGTCACCGCCCGGGAGGCCCTCGAACTCATGTACGACCACAAGATAGAACGAGTCCCGATCGTGGACGACAACGACCGTCTCGTTGGCCTCATTACGATGCAGGGGATCCTTGACCGACGGGAACACGAGGACGCCGTCCGAGACGAGGACGGTCGCCTCCGGGTGGGTGTCGCTGTGGGACCGTTCGAAACTGATCGCGCACTGGCGGTCGACGAGGCCGGTGCCGATGCGATCTTCATCGACACCGCACACGCCCACAACCTGAACGTGGTCGAATCCGCGCGGGAGATCAAAGAACAGGTGTCCGCAGACGTCATCATCGGAAACATCGGTACGCGGGAAGCAGCAACGGATCTCGTCGACTTCGCGGACGGACTCAAGGTCGGCATCGGACCGGGGAGTATCTGCACGACACGAGTCGTCACCGGAGCCGGAATGCCACAGGTGACGGCTATCGCTGAGGTCGCCGACGTTGCCCAGGCGCACGACGTTCCTGTCATCGCCGACGGCGGAATTCGCTATTCCGGTGACGCTGCGAAAGCAATCGCAGCCGGCGCCGACGCCGTGATGCTCGGTTCGTACTTCGCGGGGACAGACGAGGCACCAGGTCGTGTCATCACTATTAAAGGGAAGAAATACAAGCAATATCGAGGCATGGGAAGCGTCGGGGCAATGCAGTCCGGGGGTGGTGACCGGTATCTCAAGGAAGAACCGGAAGACGAGGAGTTCGTCCCGGAAGGCGTCGAAGCCGCGACGCCCTACAAAGGCAGTACCCAGAGCGAGTTACACCAGCTCGTCGGTGGAATCCAGTCCGGGATGGGATACGTTGGCGCGAGCGACATCACCGAATTCAGGAACCAGTCCCGGTTCGTGCGGGTGTCCCGGGCCGGACAGCAGGAGAGCCATCCCCACGACGTGATGATAACCGACGAGGCACCGAATTATCGCCCACAGGATCAACAATAATCGACGCGGTGGCGAAGTGAGTTCCCGCCGACTTGCGTATCGGAATTTCCCGTCCACCTACTAACTCGATCACGAACCGCTCCGGGCTGTATCAGGACGACGGGTGGGTACGTTACAGGCGGTGGATACGGTGACGGGTGTATTCAGCAAAACCCGCATGTGTCCGGTACCGGAGTTCGACTGACGTACTGTTCACGATTTGATACGCGTTTTCGGATACCGGTTTTCGGGCGAACCCGGCCGTAGAGTGGGGGATTCTCATTCGAGGATCTGTGCTTGGATTCTCATTCGATGATCTGTGCTTGGTTACCGATCACGTCCATTCGATATCGTCGGGGAGTTTCGTTCAGGACCGGTCGATGCTGATTCGCGCGCCGCCCGCTATCGATCGGAGGGGGTGGACGTCGTCTATTCGAGCAACGACATTCACTGGGGACGCGGCACGGGGTTCGTCCCCACGACTGGCGGGAGTCGGTCCCCAGAATACGCAGAGGGCGTTTCCTTCTGGCCAATACGCGACCGATCCCACTGGAACCTCGCTCTCGGCGTCCTCTTTGGGAACGTCCACGGGGGTCCGAAAATAGAGTTCGTCTCCCCACCGCGTCGCGTCCCCACTCAATGGTAATGCGTCCTCGATGGCCTGCCGCGTATTCGGGTTCGAATCGATCCACGTCGCAGTCAGTTCCGCGTCATCGACCGTGAGTGTCAGGTCGCTCATACCCACCGCCTCTCATTCCTGCACAATATATTCGGTGTCTATTGTTTCTCACACTCGACCTCACGGAT
>JBDGTL010000057.1:0-7384 GCA_042216905.1 Halodesulfurarchaeum sp. | reverse complement strand
CATTCCTGCACAATATATTCGGTGTCTATTGTTTCTCACACTCGACCTCACGGATAGATCCGTTTATCGACCGAATGGTAAGATTATTTACCGTATTGCTCAGAATATCTACTGTATTGTTTAGACTATCTACCGTTTTGTTCAGACTATCCACCGTATTGGTCAGACTATCCACCGTATTGGTCAGACTGACCACCGTACTGGCCAGACCGTTCGGTGGAGTGATGGATCGGAGAGACGGCAACTGTCACGAAGCGGCGTGATTTGCCCATATCGGCGTCTCTCGGGACCATTTTCGACGTTCGTCGTGGAAAGGTTTTAGTAATCGTGGAATATGAAACCGTGATATGTCGTGTCAGAAATGCGGTCGCAGGAAGCAACGGTTCCAGGGCCTCGAATACTGTCCGGTCTGTGATGGTGCAACTCGCCCGTAGTCAGGTATTCATGCCAATGGGAATTTCATCCTGACGCGCGAACCTGCCTGCTCACTCGACTCGATTGCGAATTCGCCGCCACTTTCGATCACGGTCCAGTACACGAACCAGAGACCGAGCCCCTCCAGGTGCATCAACTTGGACTCCGATCCCGCGGTGAGGACCTGTTGGGTATCCTCATCGATACCAGGACCGTTGTCGGCGACTTCTACGACCCCGAACGCTCCGTTCTCCTCGGTCATCGAGGAACGGACTTCTACCTGTACTGGGCTGTCATTGGCGTTCAGAACAGCGTTCTCTATGAGTTCGTACACTGCCTCCTCGAACATCTGGTTTGCCCGGATATTGAGGTCGTCTTCGAGGTCCAACGTCACTGAGACGACCCCATCGACCTCATCGTGCGTCTCGAGGACGTGCTCGACTGTGCCTGATACGTCTGTCTCGACCGTACTGACCTCGCTGACCCGACGGATCCGGTTCGCCTTCTCGGTGTATCCGATCGTTTCAGACACCTTGTCCTGAATTTTCCGACACCGTTTTTGCAGTGTGTCGTCGTCGGTGTCGTCCCCGAGCAAGTCGGTATAGCCCTGGATCACGTTCATATCGTTCCGGATGTTGTGCCGGAGGACCCGGTGAAGGATTTCGAGTTCGCGGCGCTGCCGATCCAGCCTGTCACGGGATTCCTCGACCTGGGAGCGACTTTTCTTTGACAGGACGAAAAGAACGACGGCGGTCCCGAGCACCTCGGCCCCGCCTTTTATGGCCTGCACCCTGGCGAGCAGCGGGTCGGTCATTATTCTCGGGAGTACAAAGTCCGAGACGGCAAGCCCACCAAACCCGATCAAGAGGTACACGGCCGTGATGACTCCAGGGGTCACCGTCACATTCTCGAATGGCAGATCGACCCTGTCGAGGCGGGCGTTGGAACCGGATCTATACGAATTAACCATTATATATTGGGATATCGGGCTTCAAGATTCAAGTTATTTTGGTGTGGCTGTGGTTCTCGCTCGGTTTCCCGGCGATTTCGACGATAACGGGGAGTGAAATTTATACGGCGTCAGTGAGAATCGAAGGGTTCAGCCGAACGACGACGTGGGGATGAAGTACACGTTACCGAACACGATCATACCGGAATCCGCATTCTGTTGCACCCCGCTAATTACCCAATCAAAACGTGATTTCGGCTGTGTCGACGATTGGATTCCTATCGTCGAAATATGGGGGATCAGCCTCCGGGAACTCGAACTCTCCATTCTCACCTGTATCACGGTGGGCCATTGCGAGAAGCGTCCGGTCCATTCTTCGTCGGTCTTTGTTCACCTTCCCCCGTTGTATTGCGACGTTCACGTCGTGGAATGTACCCGCCTCGAGTCCACCGGAATGACCGATCACGTCGAAATCCTGTCCCGGATCGTGAAGAACGACCCATCCACCCCCGGGGAGGTTCGTACGGGCAACGGTGACCGAAGCACCATTCGCCGATTGGTCATTGAAGGTTATACCGGCTGTTTCCTTGGCACTGGCGACTCCGATTCCCGCGACCGTCAGGCCAGCCAGTCCACCGACGGTCCTGATGGCCGTTCGCCTGGTAATTTGGTGCATTTTCTCACACCACCCGTTCGGCAGGACGGTGGTGTGATAGGAATTTTCCCAATTTCGTTCCAAATCTGGGTGAGCGTGGGTCGTTTAATGGATGCAATTTTCAATATCGCCACGTTCGACCGACTATGGCTCCGGTTTCGATGTCAACTATACAACAACCGGATACGGCCGACTGATCTGAGAACTGTGGAAGAAACGTGTAGCGGGCCGGGCGCGATAATATTAATTCCGGTTCGTCGTCCCCTGAGACGGTGTTACGTGTCATTGCTGTGAGCATGGATTTCGAGCTGGTCGAGGATTGGGCGACGCCGATCTTCCATCCGGTTGCGGAGGCGACGTCGCCGCTCCTCGATGTCGGCTTTGTCGTAGTGCTGTTCGATTTTCTCGACTGACGCGTTGACCCGTTCGGCGACATCCTCTGGAGGCCACCCGCGATTCAACATCCACGTAATAGCGCCGGTGCGGATCTGGTGGGGGGACCGACTCGACGGGCACTTCGAGGCTTCGTGATAGGAAACCCACTCGCAGGTTGACCGTTCCTTTCCGTGCGGGCACTCGGTATGCTCGCAGGGAATGGTCGCCCCGTACGTCCAGGTCCGGAAGGTCTGTGGACTGGGGCGGCCCCGAGTACTCGCGAGAAGCGGCTGCCGTCCGTGCTCGTCCCGGACGTCGTACCGGTGGTCCCGGATGTACGTCCGGAGTGACGACACGACGGCGTCGCCGATCGCGACGGGGCGCTCGCCCCGGAGTTTGTTCTTGAGGGGCGTGTCCGTTTCCGGCCGGTGCCGGAAGTCGAGGTAGGCGTCGTCGAGGTGGGCGTCTCGAAGATCGAGCGCCCGGAGTCCACCCTGTCGAGCGCCGGTACTCCAGAGCAGCTCGAGGAGGACGTGCTTCCGGGTCCCCTGGTCACTCGACGACCGGTAATACCGGAGCAAGGCGAGCGCGGCGTCGGTCGAAAGCTTGATCTCGCTCGTCCGCTCGTCGGCGTCGAGGTCCGGAATTCGGACGGCCTCGCTCAGATCCTCCTCAACGGCACCAAGGTTCTCGAGGAACTCCATGAACATCGTGAGCGTCCACATCTCACCCTCGAGGGTGACGGGAGCGACCTCGGAACTCCGCATCTCGTAGTACTCGTCGAGGTCGTACCGCTGTAGATCGCCCACGGTCTCGATCCCGACAGATTCGCACCACTCGACGAACAGTTTCAGGCGGTAGTACCACCCCTCGATCGACCGATCCGTGGCGTCCGGGCGGCGGCGACGCAAATACCGGTCGACGGCCTCACGTATGGACAACTCCGCCGGATCCGGGCGACGTCTCTCCCCCACGCGTTACCTCACCTCCTCGAGTGCCTCCAGGAGCGCGTCGACGTCGATCGCGTCCTCTTCGGGCGGCCCGCGCTGTGCGAGTTCGCGGTACTCTTCTTCGATGTCGCTCATGTGTGCCGACCCCCTCCGTCGGTCGCGACGACGTCCGTCCACTGGATGCGGTCAGTCTCGTCGAGGTCCGGGTCTGGTTCCTCGGACAGCTCGGGTTCGAGGTCATCGATCCGGTACCCCTCGGGTGGGACAGTGACACCGGCCTCGACCGCGATCGACTTTACCTCGCGCCAGTCTAACCCGTCGACGCCCCTCGGGGGTACCCCAACAGCCTCGCGAACCGCGTCCTGCAAGTCCGCCTTGTTGCGGTCCGGGAGTTCGTCGACGCCGAGATCGTCGGCGATCACTTCCAGCTGCGATCGGGTGACGTAAATTGCGGCCAGCGAGTTCGAGTTCGATTCGAGTACCCGACGCTTGAAGTCAAATCCGTAGTGCTCGCCAATGGCGATGCGCAAATCAACCGACCGGATCGATGCGTCGAACTGAGCGTCGGCGACCTCACGCATCGAGCATCGCCTCCTCGGCCTCGACGACCCGCTTAAAAGCCTGCTCGTCCCCACCCGCATCCGGGTGGTGTTCTCGTTTCTTCTGGCGAGCCGCCGCCTCGATTACCTCGTCGGACGCATCGGGATCGACTTCGAGGATCTCGTGCGGCGGTGGGCCGGACACCATTGCGTCGTCGTCACCAGGTGGCAGGCGGTGGGTGGAGAACTCCGACTCGATCGACTCGACGCCGTAGCGAGTGAGGGCGCGTTTTGCCTCGAGCGTGAGGCCGACCGCACGGGCATTGTCGCGGAGCCGTGTCCACTTGTCCATCGCAACGATGTGCGGCGTTCCATCGAGTTTGTAGCGGACGACGATACCAGGATCGTCTGTTTTCGCCTCTGAGTACGGGAGATTCGGATTTCTGGATTGGTGATCCGCGGCGGTATCGATCTGCTTGTCCGTCGCGTCCATCTTCCGCAGCTGCTCCAGAATGTGTTCGATCGCCTCGCGCCGGGACACTTCGAAGCCGTGCGGGTACTTCTCGCGGTCGTCCTGCGGGGTGCGATCGATTCCGGCGGGCCATTCGATCTCACCCATCGCGATCGCCCTCCTCGACCTGGACTTCATGGACCTCGGCCAGGATATCCGTCTTCCGGTCGATGTCCTCAACCGATTCACCGATGTCGTCGAGCGTCGTCTCGAGCATCCGTTCCAGCTCGTCGACGCGATCTTCAAGTTCGGATACTCGCGTCTCGAGATCTTCTCCACCGTCGGTCGCAATGCGTGGTGAATCGACGATCTCGAGTCCGTCGGTGTCGACGATCGGGAACCCGGCCGACAGATCCTCGACGGTGATCATCCGGCCCTCGCTATGCACGACCTTCGAGTGGACGTCCTCGCCGCGCGCTTTGAACGACCCATACTCCACGCCGGGCTCGGTCCACAGCCGATTCACTCGCACCTGGATGTGCGTGTTGAATCGGAGATCGCCGAACTCGTCGTCCTCGAGGACTCGCCCCCCGTCGACGACTACCTCGACGTCGCAGTCGTGGGCAATGTACGCCTCGCGGGTCAGGAAGCCGCGCTCGCACTCGTCGCAGTAGTGTTCCGGTTCGATACGGTCAATGCCTTTATCTGGGCCAGAATCGTTGGTTTGCATGGGTTACTCGGTCCGCTTTTTTGGTGGCACCGTCACCGATCAGGCGTGGGTAGCTCATTGTGCGGACCTACTCTGTGGATATTCATGGCCGCTCACTTAATCTTTTGGCAATAACGGAAAGTTTTTCATGGGAAAATTATTGTCGCAAAGGCCATATTATAATCATATGTCTCGGGGCCCCGATCCCGAAGTCTCTGAACTGGAGATCCTGCACTATTTTGTAACATCTGCCGAACCTGCATTTATAGCCTCAGAGATAGCCTCTGAATTCGATACCACAATTGAAGGAGCCAGACATAGACTCGAAAAAATGGTAGAACAAGATCTCCTTAGGAGAAAAAAGCCAGGGAACCGAACTGTAATATATTGGATTACAGATCATGGAATGCAATATTATTCGGATAATTTAGAAGCCCTATAGTCAGATTCATCATACCAGATCGTCGTCCTTGCTCCTGGCTTTTTTCTATTAATTTCCCCTTCTTCGTACAATTCGTCTAATCTTTTTCTCACACCTTCAACAGACATACCGACAATTTCGGCTAATTCCCCTGCTGTAAAGGCTGGACCCTCGATATCCTCACGTATTGCACGTATTAGCTCGTCGTCAGACACGCTCACCCACTCCCGTTCCATCAGATCGTATATTGTTTGTTATAACCAAAAGTTTTATGCGCACATCGGCACATTCCGTAAATACCGAAACCCGTCTCTGCAGGGCGTGAGACACGAAAAACGCCCGCCCACTGGACCGGGCGAGCCGGGTTCGGTCAGGAAACCCATGACAATCATCGAACGCCTCTCTCAAAACTATTCCGTCGAACCACTCCCGCAAACAGCCACCCGCTGCCGCCTCCTCGGCATCGACCAGGACGGCACCGAGCACGTCCATGACCGCGACCGGAACCGCGTCGTCGCGCTCGACGCCGAGGGCATCCACGCTCAATACCTCCTCGACGACCTCGACCAGACCGTCCACGACTGGATGCATTTCGTCGCCGACCGCCGTGGCTGGGCAATCGAGCAGTGGGTCGGGTACAAACTCGCCGAGGCGCTCTTCCGACCGGAGGCACACGGATGAGCGCGATTCCAAAGCGCGCCCTCGTGCACGACCTCCGCGACCGCCCCGAGGTCGAAACCGCCTATCGCGAGCGTGATGCCCTCGGCGCGTTCGTCGAGGTGGTGCTGTCCACTCCCACTGTCCCCGCGTCAGTCCTTGGGACGATCGCCAACCACGCGGTCGACCTGCAATCGTTGGACCACGACGCCGGCCACACGATCCTGCTCTTGCGGTAGCGCCGGCCGTCAGTCGTAGAAGCCGTCCCGATGTCCAATCTGCAAGACTCGTAGCGTGGCGTCGAGTTGATCCCAATCGATTTCTGCCCGATAGTCGCCGATCCGCAATCGATAGGTGTCGCGCCCGGCCAGTGGTGTGAGATAGTGCTCGGGATCCTCGCCGGCGTCGGCAAGCTTTGACCGTATCCGCTCGGTTAGATGGTCTGGCTGATCGTCGAGCCAATCGTCGACGTCGGGATGTAACAGCACGTCCGCCATGCGACCACGCTACAATTCGATGAACTCGTCCCGGTCGGTGTCCAGTCGCTCGTCGCCGGTTTTGGCAGCGGATTGCGACAGACTTGGTGCGACAGTGGCCCGATATGCGACCCCGGGACCGAACTCCCGCCGCTGAACTAACCCCACGTCGCTGAGCGTCTCGAGTCGGGAGCGGACCCCCTCGACCGTCATGTCGATGTCGAACTCCTCGCGGAGGACAGTGGTCACCTCGTTGGCGGTGAGATATGGCTCGTCGGCCGTCGTCGCGTAATCGAAGGCCTTGAACAACTCCTGGTCTTCCATCTTTTTGTCGTATTTCCCATCGTCGTCGCGGTCCTGCGCTGCCATGGTAGCATGTTACTTCCGGGGCGGGATAACGGTTTGGGGCGGACCAAACGGACTGATCCGAATCGCTATCCCATTCGAGCATACTTCGAACCACTATGGCACAGCCGGACACCGCCGACGACCCGGATGAGACCGCTCGGCGGATCACACTTACCGAAAACCCCGACGGCTGGTGGACTGCCCGCGATACCAAAGCGGAGGTCACCGCCGAAGGGGAGACGGCGCAGGAAGCGTTGGAGGCCATCCAGGACGTCAGGGCCGCGGCGCACGGTGAGGCGGGCCACGAACCGACCGACGAGGAAATCCGCGAACTTGGTGTGGATCCGGAGATCGCTCGCTCGCAAGACGGGGACCTCCCGGACGTGTTGCCGTAACCCGAATGCCCCCACGATCGAACCAGTTGCCCGGAGTTACGCTCC
>JBDGTL010000078.1:0-29567 GCA_042216905.1 Halodesulfurarchaeum sp. | reverse complement strand
GAGAAAGACGAGAAATCCGGTATTCGACCCGAAAAAGACAGGAATCGGTTATTCGACCGGTGTCCAGGCGGAATCGTCTACGTCGATCGTCCCCTCGTCGAGTTCCTTCTCGACAGCTCTCGCCGCCCGAACCAGGTTCCGGGTCTTCTCGTAGGCGACGTTCCGCGGCAGGAGTTTGAGGCCGCAGTCCGGACTGACCGTCAGTCGGTCCGGCGGGACGACCTCGAGGCTCCGTTCGATGTTCGACTTGATCTCGCCGACGGATTCGACTCTGGCATCGTGTGCGTCCACCACGCCTGCGGCGAAGTCCTTCGTGAAGTCGACCTCCTTGAACACGTCGAGGTACTCGTAATCGTTGTTGACGAGTTCCACGTCGAACTCGTCGACGGGGTAGGAGAGCGCCTCTGGGAAGATTCGCGAGTAGTCCCCGTAGCAGACGTGCATCCCGATCCGGACGTCGTCCGGAACGTCCTCGACGATCCGGTCCGCGGCCTCACCGACGATTGCGTGGTCGTCGGGGGTCGTCGCCAGCGCCGGTTCGTCGATCTGGATGTACTTCGCTCCGGCGTCGATCAGCGTTGTTACTTCCTGTTTTACGAGATCGGCGAGCGCGTAGGCGAGATCCTCCTCGGACCCGTAGTGCTCGTCGAACGACCAGCGGGCCAGCGTGTAGGGCCCGGTAATCGGGATCTTTACCGGACGGGTTGCCACGCGTTCCGTGAATTCGAACTCATCGAGCAACCACGGTTCGCCGTACCCGACCGACTCGACAACGCTCGGCTTGTCGAAGTAGTTGTGCCCCCAGACCTTGACCGGGCCGTTGAATTCGTATCCGTCGATCCGGTGGGCGAAATACTCTACCATCTCGGTTCGTCGCATCTCGCCGTCGACGACCACGTCCAGACCCGCTCGCTCGTGCTCGTTCGTGATGAGGCGAGCGGCGTCGTCGAGCGCTTCCTCCCAGGCGTCCTCGTCGACCGAGTCGTCCTCGTGGGCCTCTCGCAGGTGCGTGAGCCAGGTCGGTTTGGGATAACTCCCGACGACGGTCGTCAGCAGGAAGTGGTCGTGTGGGTGATCCGGCGGCCGGAACTGCTCACGGAGCGCACTCATCGGTCGGCCCCCTGGGCGGCGTTCGCGAGCGCCTGAAGTTTGTCCTGGAACTTATTCACCGGCAGGTAGAACGGTTCCGTGTTCGTCGTGAGGTAGGCCATTTCGGGTGGGTCAGCGGCCGTCGACGCGAAGGATTCGAGGCGCGCGTCGATTTCCGATTCCGTCTCGATTCGCGTGTTCTGTCCATCCACGATCCCGAGCGAAGCGCGGTCCGGGGCGCCATATTCCCGAACCAGGTCTTCGTTCTCGTCCGCTTCCGTCACCAGGTCGAACCCGAGGCCGTCGATTGGTGAGTCCAGGAGTGAGGCGTAAAGCGAGTCCGGAAGGACACCCCAGTACGGGTGGAGCACAGCGTCGGCCCCCGTCGACTCGTGAATCGCCCGGGCCACGGTCGAAACCGCATCGACCACGGACTCGACCTGGTCTGGCGGATTCGTACCGAGCGACGGTTCGAGCAGGAACACCGTTTGTACGGACGGAAACTCCCGGATCTCACCCGCCAGGAAGGAGGCGATCCCGGCCAGAAAATCCGCGTCTGTCCCGTAGTAGTCGTCGGTCGCGAGGTCCGAAAGCGAGTACGGGCCCGGCAGGACGGCCTGGAGTCCATCGTCGGGCGCCATCGCGGAGGCCGCGTCGAGTTCGCTGCCGACGTCCCCGTCGACGGTCAATTCGTCCGTTACGACCATCTCGCGGTAGAAGTTGTTGTTGTCGTAGTACCGGATTAGGCCACCGGTGTCGACCGCCTCGTGGACCGCGAGGGGGTGACAGAGCATGTCGTCCCAGCGGAGTTGTCCCTCGACGATCCGGTCGAGACCCGCATCCTGTTGCCACTCGATTACCTCCTGTCTGGCCCGGGCGTACGTTTCCACTACCGCCTCGTCCTCGTCGCCTCCGATCAGGTCCGATTTCTGCCGGCCCTTCCGTTCTGCGAGTTCCGTCTTCGCCCAGTCCGGAAGCGGAAAGAGGCCCGGCGTCGTCGCGAGTCGTTTCATGATGTCGTCTGGCCTCGGGTTTGTGATGTCCACATTTAATATTTTATACTCGGTATATTCCCATCGATCATTACACCGCGGTTTCGCGGTTCGAGGACCGAGACGGTTCCCTCGAGGGACGCCTCCTCGAGCGCTCGACGACCGGCGCTTCGTGCCTCCCCTACCGCCGCCGCATTCGTCAATCCGTACACGGCAGGGCCCCACGACGATTGTCCGTGTCCGAAGACGGCCGGTGATCGGCCGAGTGTGTCGATTATGGACGCGACGGCCGGTCGGTACACGGCTCCCTGTGCCGGCCTGAACCAGGATCCATTGAGCAGGTCGATCGTCGAGAGCCCGCGGCCGAACACGTCGATCCGGTTTTCCTCGAGCCCCGGGAGGAGGAACGACTGGATCGCCGACTCGATCCTCTCTGCGATCTCCGGATCGGCCCGTTTCATTGCCTCCCGAATGCTCTTCGCCTCGGCCCGACCGCTGCGTCCCGCCTCGCCAGTCGGCCGCACCAGCACGAACCGCCACGAGTCCGGAACGTCCCACCGACCGACGGTCTCGGGAACCGTCCACTCCCCCGCGGTGTTTGCTCCCGGATCGGTGGGGTCTCGGGACAGCACTGATTCGGTGGGCCGTCCGGCGTCGACGACGAAGCCACCGCTCTCGAACGTGGCAACGCCGATTCCACTCCGACGACCCCGTCCCAGCGCAGGGGCCCGCTCTCGAACCGCAGGCTCGAGGTCATGCGCACACGCGATCGCAGTGAGCGTGGCGAGCGCGAGTTGTGTTCCAGAGCCCAGGCCCACGTGTCGCGAGAGGTGGGAGTCGACCGTAACCCGGGCTCCGTCGACCGAGAGGAGGGAAGCCGCCCGGTCCGCGTACTCCGCCGCGAGTTCGTGCTCACAGTCGATCGAATCCGCCGGTTCGGCAGAGACGGCCACCCGGGGTTCATCGAGCGCGACGCCAAGGCTCCCGAACAGTCGTTCGTGTTCGGGCGAGATGGTACGGAATCCGAAGTGCAGTCGTGCCCCGGTTTCGACGGTTACGGTCATGGATTCCTGTCCCTGGATTTCGTCCGTCCGGCCCCACCTGGTTCCGTGCCGGATCGCTCTCCGTTCTCGGGCCTGCTTCCATCCCACTCCGAATGCGTTTCGATCGACTCGAGGGCGCGTTTCTCTCTCGGACCTCCAGTCCGCTCAACCACGTCGGCGAAGTACTCGAGTCGGTCCTGGAGGTCAGAATCGTCGTATGCGGCAACGGACAGCCGCGACGCCGCAACGGTCATTTCGACGATTGCACCGAACGCCCGGCTCGTCACCGGGACCATCCGCTCCCGCACGTGGGAATCGATTGGAGTGACCCGCCAGTCGACCCACTCCGTACCGCGCCTCGTCCCGCGCTCCATTTCGTCGACTGTAACTTCGACCCACGCGGCGGTAGTATCGAGTACCGGGTCGTCCGCCTCCCTGACCGCCAGCGCCGCCTCCGCGAAGACGACGGGATCGCGGGTGAACTGCACGTATCCAGCCCCGGTTCGTTCGAAATTTCGTCGCGTCCGGGTCTTCCCCCAGGTCCGGGCCCTGACCGAGTCCATTTGCTCGGGGTCGTCATCCGCATGGAGTCCGAGCGCGGCCACGTTCCACCGGCCGGTCGACTGGCGGGTCGTCGTCACGGTCTCGACGACGCCCGTGAGTTCGACCGGCCAGCCCGTCTGGGCGGTCATCGGCTCTCGACCGTCGTTACCGGTCATCTGCTCTCGACCTTCGTTAGTATCGACTCGCGCACGTCTCCAAGCAGTGAAATCGCATCCTCCCTGTCCGGGCCAAGCGGCGAGGCGGCCACCACCGCGTCGACGGTATCGAAGAGCCCCCGAATCTCTTCTTCCACTTCGTTCGGGTCGCCGGCGATGCTGAATGCGTCGATCATCTCGGGCGTGACCAGGTCGTATGCCCGATCGCGATTGCCGGACTCGATCGCCGTTCCGATCGCTTCCGCCGTTGTCACATCGAGGTCGTGTCGGTCGAGGACCGCATCGGGAGCGCCGGCGACGATGTACGAAACCGGCGGTCGGGCAGCTCGCTTCGCTTTCGCACCGTCGGCTGCGATGCTCACACTGGCGAATCCCGCAATCGTGAACTCGCCAGCGGACGCTGGCCGGTCTGCGAGACCTGTCTCGATCCGCTCGCGGGCCCACTCGTAATCGCGCGGGTGAGACCCGTTAAAGAGGACGCCATCGGCGTGTTTCGCGGTCATCCGGAGCATCTGTGGTCCCTGCGCGCCGACGTATGCCGGGATGGGGCCCGGTTCGTAATTCAGGGCGGCATCGACGGCCGTGAACGTCCCATCGTGAGTTACCCGCTCTCCCGCCCAGAGACGCCGGGCGACCTGCACCGTCTCACGGACGGTGCCGAGCGGTCGGTCGCGGTCGATTCCCATGTTCGAGAGGGTCGAGGGGTCTCCCGCACCGACGCCGAATACCGCTCGCTTCCCGCTCGCCTCGTGGAGGGTGCCCATCTGGGCGGCGAGTTTGACCGGATGTGTCTCGTAGGGATTGGCCACTCCCGGTCCCAGCCGGATCGAATCGGTCGCCCCCGCAATCCGGGAGAGTGCGACGAACGGGTCCCGGTTGTTGTAATGATTCGAGACGAACACCGCGTCGAACCCGTTCGATTCGGTCAGTTCCGCGAGGTCAGTTACGGCACCGACTGGCATCTCCGGCGTGAGTTCGACACCCCAGCGGAACGCCGGCTCCTCCCTGGCGGTATTATCTACATTCATATTCACTCGGTATATTATTCTTCTTGGTAAGGGTCTGGCCGTCGACGGTTAAGAGTTATTCGGTCCGTATCCCGGAGCCGCTCGGAGGGGTGATCGGTACCGTGTCGAGACCTGCTGGTGGATGCAGCAGGAAGCGAGCCCGCGAACGACACGCCACTGGGACACCGGTACTCGAGGTATCGAGGAGGAGATTCCATCGACAGCGGTCCGACGGTTTTGGCCACGAGATACTATATTGGGATAGAGATATACGGCGTTCATTCGAACGTCGACCCATGCGGCTGGCACGAATCGAGACACCCGACGGCGTTTTCGAGGGAACGTATCAGGGAGATTCGGTCGAGGTCGACGGGACCGCCTACGAACTGGGGACCGAGGCGACTCTCCTGACTCCGAGTGAACCCGGTGGCATCTACACCATCGGGTACAACTTCCAGAGTTACATCGACCTGAACCTGCCGGAGGGGGATCCGCCGGAGCCGTTCGGGTTCTCTCTCAAGGCACCGATCAGTCTCCGGGCGTCCGACGAACCGGTTCCGTACCCGAGTTTCTCCTCGGAACTCGGCTACAGTGGTGAACTCACTGCTGTCATCGGAGCCGAAGCCTCTCACGTCGAGGAGGACGAAGTCTCCGAGATCGTCCGGGGATACACGATCATGAACGACCTCCTCGCGACGGACCAGGAGACGGTAGGCACGATGAAGGTCTTCGACGGTTCGGCCCCGGTGGGACCGTGCCTCGCCACCGACGTGGATCCAAATGACCTGTCGATGCGGACCACGATCAACGGGGACGTACGCCAGGAGGCACATACCGGGCAGATGCTCCAGACCCCTTCGGAAATAATCGCAGAACTGTCCCGACGATGTACCCTTCAGCCCGGGGACGTTATCGCCCTCGGCAGTCCGGCGAATCCCGGGACGGTCGAACCAGGCGACGTAATCGAGGTATGGATCGAGGATATCGGGACGTTGCGGAACCGGATCGTGGAATCGGCGTACTGATTCCTGGCGTCGATTGGGGGGAGGAAGGGGAGGCTATCGATACATCTTCAATAATACATGATATAAACGAAAATAGATGCAAATTTATAGAAATTATAAAATTATTTTCATATTTCATATAATATGGATCTACTTTCTTATCCGACTACAATTCCGAATACATCGATATCGCTATCGTGACACAGATGGTTTACAAATCGGGTCGAAGAGAGTATCCTGGATACTCCAGTCTTGAAGTCACGTTCAAATTGTTTCCGTCCGTTATTTCAGACCTGAATTGATCAGTTTCCCCTCATCCGTTCACGTCAGACCTGAATTCGATCGCCGACCCCAACGAGTCTGAATGCGTCGGGCATCGTCGAACTGAGGACGTGTTGGGCCTCGAACCCGGAGCAGTGACACGGGGCGATCAGGTCGAGTCGGCCGGCAAGCCAGTCGGCGATTTCCTCCACCTCCTCCCGTTCGAGGTCTTTGAGATGGGTTCCGCCGATCACGACGGTGACCTGCTCACCGGTGACTTCCTCGGCGTACTCGATCGTGTTCCGGAGTCCGGCGTGACAACACCCGCACACGAGGGCGGTCCCGGTTTCGGTCGCGATGGCGAGGGCCTGGTCGTCGAGAATCGGGTCCGGTTCACGCGACCCGTCGCGGTCGGTGACGCCGGTTGGGTTGTCGGGGTACTCCCGTGGAATCTCGCCGAGAGCGTAGACCTCGGGTGCGACCTCGACCGGGTCGCGGTGGAAGTGGAGATTCGCTTCGGCCTCGATCCGGTCCCGGTTGTGTGGGATTCCGATGAAGGTCCCGTCGTCCTCGTCGAACTTCGGATCGAAGGCATCCGGATGGGCGTAGACGTCGGGAGCCGGGTCGAGGAAGGAGAGGAGGCCGCCGGTGTGGTCGTAGTGGCCGTGGCTGAGGACGATCGTCTCGAAGTCCTGGTCGATCCCCATGGTCCTCGCGTTCGTGGCCGCTATACTCGTCTGTCCGGTATCCAGTAATACCTCACCGACTGCCGCCGCAAACCCGTGCTCCGCCATGAGTCCTTTCTCCCGGGACTTGTACACGGAGTCGTTCGCGAGTATCGCGATTTCCATAGATGTATTTTGAAAATCCGATACCAACTAGTTACCGACCGGGCCGCGGGACCCAGGGTCACGCCGAAAGAAGAGGAGTCCATAGAAGAGAAAACAGGGATCCAGAGCCCTGTCGATTGAACGGGGTACTGGGGGCAGGACCGAACGACGGCTGATTGGGAGAACCAACTCGATTGCCATGTCGGTGTACACCCCGACCGTCATCGCACTTCCCTGTATTCAAACGGTCGACGCACCTCCCCTGTAAACGGTCAGCGAACATTTCTTTCACTCTCTCTGGTTCGGAAGCGCTCACAACATTGTCGTGAGACCGTTTTCGAGCGAGACCGTGGGTCGATAGCCGAGTGCTGATTCGGCTTTTGAAAGGTCAGCGGCACTGCGTTCGATGTCCCCGGTGCGGGGATCTGTGTGTACGATGTCGGCCCCTGAATCAGTCAGGTCCGAAATCGTCCCGGCCAACTCCTGGACGGCTGTTTCCGTTCCCGTTCCGACGTTTACCGCCGCTCCGACGGTGTCGGTGTGGGCCGCGAGGAGATTTGCCCTGACGACGTCCGTCACGTGGACGAAGTCTCTGGTCTGTGAGCCGTCTCCGTGGACCGTGATCGGCTGGCCCGACCTCGCCTGTTCGAGGAAAATGCTGATGACGCCGCTGTAGTCCCCCGCCGATTGCCGCGGCCCGTAGACGTTGAAGTACCTGAGCGCGACCGTTTCAATTCCGTACAGCCGGTGGTAGAGGCGGGTGTACCGATCGGCAGTCAGTTTCTCGAGTCCGTACGGTGATTTCGGGGATTTCGGGTGCGATTCGGGCACCGGGATTTCCGTCGGTTCCCCGTATATCGCTGCACTCGAGGCGACGATGACCCGGGTGTCCCTCGACCGGGACGCCTCCAGGACGGCGAGTGTCCCCTCGACGTTGTTCGAATGGCTCCGCCGCGGGTCATCCACCGACGCCTCCACGCTCACCAGTGCACTCTGGTGAAAGACGACGTCCACGTCCTCCATCGCGGTCGAAAGAATCTCCTCGTCGCGGACGTCGCCCTCAACAAACGTCGCGTTGTCCGGGACGTTGTCCCGGTTCCCCGTCGAGAGGTCGTCGAGGACACGGACCTCCGGGGCTGGCCGTGCGTTCGCGAGTGTCTCCGCAAGGTGACTGCCGATGAAGCCTGCACCACCAGTGACGAGAACGGTCCGGTCGGGGTCGCGAAGAGAGTCGGGGACTGGTCGTCCTGTCGTCGGGTCGGCGCCCGATGGCTCCCGCATGTGATAGTGGATGGGCGGACGTGTTTCTTGAGTGTTTTCGTCTCGATTGCGATGGCTTTCTTCCAATAGGTTTTCGAGACGAATCGGAGTTGCCTTTTTACCGGATGCCGGTCGTACCTCCTGTCGACGAAAATGCGCTACCCGCCACAGCCCTCCCCGGTCTCCGACCTGTCCCCGGCGGTCCTCGACTCCGGTCATTTCTGGATCCAGGAATACGTTTTCGGTAGCGAACTCTGGTTCCGGATGGAATCCTCCGGGCTCCTGGTGTTCGGGGATTTGAGGAACGAATTCGACCCCGGTTCGATTCCACTCGAGTACGACCTCGCGGCCCGGTGGGTCCGGGATCGATTCGATCGAGATCGGCTTCGAGAGGGGACAGAGGACCCCGAAGCATACGTCTTCTTCGGCGTCGTGCCCCTCGGCGGGCCCGTCGCGTACGAGTGGGAATCGATCCCGCCGTTTCTCGGTACCGATATTTGGGACGGGACGGCCGAGGACTTTCTGCCGGAGGACGTCGTCGAACGTGTGTTCGACGAACTGGGACTCGAAACGGTCCCGACCATCGAGAAAGAGGTGCCCGCCAGGCGCCTCCAGGGATCGATCTCGTCGATCCCGGACTCGGCGTGGGCAGACGAGAAAGCGGCAGGAATGCTCCTCCGGAAGAAGAACGGCCCGCGAGCCCTCATCCGGCGAGACGATCTGGAGGAATCGATTGGAAAGGCCGGAAACGACGTCCCATCTTCCGACCTGGCATCTGAGGATCTCCGGTCGTTCATCGAATCGGGGGTAGACGAATCACCACTTTCCCGGGTTGATGCAGGAACGGCAGGTGACGGGGCACACGATCCCATCGAGGAAACGGTTCGACGTGTTGCCGTGACCCTTGCGCGGGAGGAATATACCCGAATCCGGCCGGTATTGGAGAAACGGCCGGACGAGTTCGAACGTATCGTCGGCGAACGTGTTCGGTCCCTGGTTGGCGTCGATGGAACTGGAACTGGAGGATCCGAGGAATGAGCGGGCACGGTCGGTACGGTCGGGATGGGTTGTCCCTCTCGAGTGGTGGGGGAGGGCCACTCGCAACAGAAAGTACCAGAGCGTTGGTACGTACCATCACCAAAGTATTGCCTGCTACACCCCCGAATTCGGCACCGGCCATACACAAACATTTAACGAACCCCTGTCGGAATTGGAAATAATGGCCATCGACGATGACGAACCGGGGGACGACCCGGATGGGGGAGAACAAACCGATGGCCCGGACGACGTGGTCGACGGTGATGAAGACGCCGACCACGGCGACGGGAACGCGACAGCCGGTGACACAAACCCGACAGAGGACATGGGACCGATGGTCCCTGCGGACGCCTCAGGCGAAACGGAGACAGAAACGGACACCGAGGGTGAGGCTGATTCGGTACCAGACGCGGACGATTCTCCAGCGGTCGACTCCGACCCTGGACGCGGAGAGGGAAACGAACGGGGTGAATCCGAGTCGGGACAGGAGACCCACACAGGTCGATCGAACAGTACTATCGACGGTACGGACGTCGTGAGTGATGGCGCCGGTGGTTCGGATACCGATATCACCATCGATGAACCAGAGCGGGGAACGACACAGTCGGATGCCGAGGAGGCCGAGGCAGAAGATACTGCTATGGGGGACGAAACGGACGATTCCGAATCGGAGGCGACCTACACCTGGGAGGACTTCAAAGAGGAGTACTATTTTGACGAGGATGGCAATCCCCCGATGGACGGGGACACTGTGGTTCCGTTCGACCCGTCTACGTACCTCGGGTTCGACCCGAAGGACCTGCCGTGGCGACTCAAACGAGGTCTGTCGGAGGCCGAATCCCTCTCACAGACGGAGGCGGAGCGGACGGTCTCCGTCGCCCCCGACCTCGACGAAGATGCCTTCTTCTCCACCGTGGATGGACACACGACGGTCACGAACCGGTACGACCTGGAGAAGGCGGTCCAGATGCCGAAGAAACGGCACTTTCGCGAGGTCGAGCGATACTGGGTCAACAAACCCTTCGCGTTCGTCATTATCTTTCACTCGGAGAAGGAGAACGAGAAGAAGTACTACCTCGTCGAACCCCACCTCACACCCGTCGAGACGGAATTGCAGGACTTCCTCACGGAGAAATTGCGGACCGCTATCAAGTACGCCGAGGAGGGCGTTGCTATCGAAGGGGACGAAGACGAGCGACGGACCGTCATCGAACGGGAGACCGAACGGTTGCTAAACCGGTACAACCTGTTCGCGGATTCCGCTTCTGTCGATGGCGACGGCTTCTTCGATGGCCTACTCGACGTGTTCGGCACCGACTCCTCCGGCGCGGACGAACGAGGGGACGGCGAATTGAATGGAATCACGGCCCGCCCGGAACCGGTACTGATCTCGGAGGACGACCCCTCACTCTCCGAGTACCAGTTCGAGAAACTCCTCTACGTCCTGAAGCGAGATTTCGTCGGGTACGAGCGCATCGACGGCATCAAACACGACATCAATGTGGAGGACATCTCCTGTGATGGATACAACAGCCCGGTATTTGTCTACCACACGGACTACGAGCAACTCATTACGAACGTCCATCACGGGGAGGATCAACTCGACGGATTCGTCGTCAAACTCGCCCAGCGTGCCGGGAAGGGGATCAGCAAACGGCAGCCCCAGGTGGACGCCACGCTACCCGATGGGTCCCGAGCACAACTCACGCTCGGGACCGAGGTGTCTGACCACGGGACGAACTACACGATCCGACAGTTCAAGGACGTCCCGTTCACGCCGGTGGACCTCATCAACTGGAAGACCTTCTCTCTCGACGAGATGGCCTTCCTCTGGCTCTGTATCGAGAACAACGAGTCACTCCTCTTCGCGGGTGGAACCGCCTCGGGAAAGACCACGAGCCTGAACGCAGTCTCCCTGTTCATCCCGAGCAACGCGAAAATCGTCTCCATCGAGGACACGCGGGAGGTCGAATTGCCCCAGCGCAACTGGATCGCCTCCGTGACGAGGCCCTCCTTCGGGGAAGACGAAACCGGAGACATCGACGAGTTCGACCTCCTCGAGGCAGCCCTCCGCCAGCGCCCCGATTACATCATCATGGGGGAGGTTAGAGGGGAGGAAGGGAGGACCCTCTTCCAGGTCATGTCCACTGGCCATACGACGTATACCACGTTCCACGCGGACAACGTGAGCGAGGTCATCAAGCGCTTCACCACTGATCCCATCAACGTCTCGAAGACGCTCTTCACCGCACTCGATCTGATATCCATCCAGGCACAGACAAGAATACGGGGAAAGAAGGTCAGACGGAGTCGCAATATCACGGAAATCCGGCGGTACGATGCCGAGAACGACGAAATTAACGTCAACGACGTCTTCCAGTGGCGACCGGAGACCGATTCCTACAGGGGGTCCTCGGAATCGACGACCCTCGAGGAGATCAAGTTCGACCGGGGGTGGTCCGACGAGGAACTCGACCGACAACTCCTCGAACGGCGCGTCGTCCTCGCGTATCTCATCGAGAACGGTCTCGATACGTACACCGAGGTGGCCGCAACCATTCAGGCGTACATCAACGACCCGGAGACCATTCTCACGCTCGTCGCGAACGACGACCTCGAGACGGCGCTTTCGGACCTGAGCGAAATGGAAAGCGTCCTCATCTCGGTCGACCCGGAGAAGGAAGAAATGGTCCCGCGGCCGGATCCGGACGAGGACATTCTCGAAACGGCGTCGTCCATCCTCGAACACGCCGAGTCAGAATTGTTCCCCGAATTCCGTGGAGCTGGAGCGACTGACATCGCGTCCATTCTGACAGGGGAAACCGAAGAAGACGTCATCGTCGGACGTGGTAACGACGAGGCCGTCCGGGGCGAGCAGGGAAGTGCCGACGGTGCCGCGGTGGCTAACGGGGCGACCGGGGAAACAGCCCCCGTGAATCGACCGGAAGAGGAGACATCAGTTCGGAATGACGACTCGGACCCATTCAGTGATCCGGGAGCGAGTTCGGAGCAATGAGCCTGGGCAGGGAGACCGTCGGTCGGGGTCCCGACCGGGTCGCCGGGCTGTTCGTCCCGGCAGTGGAGTGGGTGTTCGGAGACCATTCCGATTTCGTCGCGAACCTCGAGACGAAATTGGCGGAGGCACGGATGGAGGAGACGGTCGAGTTGTACCTCTCCAGAGCAATGGGGTACGGAACCGTCTCCGGGGTCATACTGTGGATTCTTGGACTTCTGCTCGGCTGGTTCCTGTTCGCAACGGGGATCATCGCAACGGAGAATCTCATCGGGGTCCCGATAACCGACCCACAGGTGTATTCCGTTATCCAGGCCGTCAAGGTCCCCGGATTGATCCTCTCGACCGGGATATTGTTCGGCGCACTGGGATTCTCGGGCGCGTTCGGTACCATGGTGATGCTTCCGTATTCCCGGGCGAACGCCCGAAAGCGGGAGATCAACATGCTTCTCCCGGACGCCGTTTCGTTCATGTATGCCCTCTCCATCGGGGGGCTCAATCAACTCGAAATACTGGAATCGATGGCGGCTGCCGACGATACCTACGGTGAGGTGGCACTCGAATTCCGGAGCATCGTTCAGGAGACGAAGTACTTCGACGTGGATTACCGGACGGCGATTAGGAATCGGGCCCTCGAAACGCCGAGTGACGAACTGAGCCAGTTCTACACCGACATGCTCTCCATCATCAATAGTGGTGGGGACATGACGAGTTTCCTCGAGGACAAAAAGGACAAGCACATGCGGACCGCCAAACAGCAACAGCAACTCACCCTCGAAACACTGGAGTTGTTCGGCGAGATGTACATGACGCTCTCGCTGTTCCCACTCCTTCTCATCATCGTCCTGGTCATCATGAGCATGCTCGGACAGGCGCAGGTGCGCCTGCTCTACGCTACCGTCTACGCGTTGCTCCCGCTGCTCGGGATCGGTTTCCTCGTGCTGGTCTCGACCGTCAAGCAGGACGAACCTGGAGACGGGTACCTCGAACTCGAGTCCGGATCGGATCCGCGGAGTGTTGAACCTGGCCTGTTTAGCCTCGGAGTGATCGAAGAGTACGTCGGCGAGTTCGCCGTCTTCGATCGAATCCGGAGTCGCGAGGGAACACTCGAAATGATGCGCCTCCTTCGATATCCCCACCACTTCTTCAAGGAGAACCCGCTTTTTACTCTCGTCCTGACCGTTCCGGCGGCTGCCGTGTTACTCGGGAACGCGCTTCTCGGTGGGACGGCACCCACGAGTTTCGACGGGATGATCGGGAACCCGGTCTGGGGGACGTTCGTCTACGT
The DNA here is from genome assembly GCA_042216905.1 of Halodesulfurarchaeum sp. Lineage (GTDB taxonomy): Archaea > Halobacteriota > Halobacteria > Halobacteriales > Halobacteriaceae > Halodesulfurarchaeum. Next base: position 16,023 of record JBDGTL010000078.1, on the reverse strand, counting down.
GTACCTTCCCCTGTACGTCATCGGAGTGCCCCTTGCCGTTTTTTACGAATGGAACGTCCACTCCCGCAATCGGATCATAAAGAACCTCTCGGAAAATCTCAGGAAACTCTCGAGCGCGAACGACACCGGGTTGACTCTGCTTGAATCCATCAGGACGGTCTCGGAGACCTCATCGGGGACGCTCGGGGCGGAATTCGCCAAAATACATTCGAAGGTGAAGTACGGCATGTCGCTCCGGGAGGCCCTGGTCGAATTCAACAACAAGTACCACATCCCGAGACTGGCGAGAACCGTCAATCTCATCGGGAAGGCCCAGGAGGCCTCCAGCCAGATCACCCAGGTACTCACGACGGCCGCACAGGCGAGTGAAAATCAGGACGACATCGAGCGCGAACGTCGTTCCCGTGTTCGGATGCAAGTGGTCATCATCATAATGACGTATCTCACACTGCTCGCGGTCATCGCGATTCTCCAGGTTCGGTTCCTCGACGTGATGGCCGGGTTAACCCAGCAGGCAACTGGGGGCGGCGGGGTAGCGGCGGGGGGCATCTCGTTCGGTGGCGGACTCGATACGTCGCTTCTCAAACTCCTGTTCTTCCACGCGGTGACGATCCAGGGCCTGCTCGCCGGATTCATCGCAGGATACATTAGAAGTGCACAACTCCTGGCCGGAATCAAGTACGCCATCGTGCTCCCGACCATCGCGCTGGTGGTGTTCGCGTTTATCTGATCATGACCCGGGGACAGACCACCCTCGATTTCCTCATTGGAACGAGCGTGTTCCTACTCGCCGTCTTCGGGGTCGTTCTCGTCGTCCCGGGACTCGTCGATCCCTTCGCCACCGGGATGGAAGGACAGGCCGTTACGGCGGACCGCGTCGCCACGACGCTCGCGACTGACGATCTAGCCGGCCCCGAGACGCCGTTCACCCTGAACGACACGGCCACCCAACATTTCTTCACGTCCTCGGAGGCCGACGTCAGGGATCGCCTGGGCATTGCCGATGACGTCCACGTCAACGTGACCCTCACCGATTACGGTGGCGGGATGCGAACGGTTGGACCCACACCGCCGGAGCACGCCTCGGTCACGACGTCCTGGCGACTGGTGTACTACAAGAACGAAACCGCTGACCTGACGGTCAGGGTGTGGTCATGACTGCCGAAACGTCACGGGGGCAGGCACATACGCTCGAAGGAATCGCGGCAGCAATCCTGGTCCTCGGGAGCGTCGTTTTCGCCCTCCAGGTGACCGCTGTGACGCCCCTGACCGCGAGCACGGCGAGTCAGCACATCGAGAACCAGCAACGGGCCGTCGCGAGTGGAGTCCTCTCTATTGCCAAAGAGACCGGCGCACTCGATTCGAGCGTCAGGTACTGGAACGAGACCGGGGTTACGTTCCACGGGACACCAGCAGAGGGGTACTACCTCCACGGAGGCCCTCCCAACAGGTTCGGGTCGATGCTCAACGACAGTTTCGGTGAGGCGGGTATCGCATTCAACGTCGACGTCACGTATCTCACCCCATCCGGTGCCCAGCGAAATCGTCGAATGGTCTATCAGGGGACCCCATCAGATCACGCCGTCGTCGTGGGTCGGACCGTCGTCCTCTACGACGACGACGTGCTCCTTGACGCGTCGGGGAACGAAACGGACACGACGCTCGGGGAGACAAACGGCTATTTCGCCCCGGACATGGCCCCGTCCAGTCACGTCTACAACGTGCTCCGGGTGGAGGTGACGGTATGGCAGATGTGAATCGCGGTGTTTCCACGGTGGTGGGGTACGTCCTGAACGTGGGCGTCGCAACGATTTTGATAACCGGGTTGTTGTTCGGTGCAACCGGCCTGGTCAGTGATCAGCGAGAACGGGCGGTCCGATCCGAATTGGAGGTCGTCGGGAATCGCATCGCGTCCGACCTACAGACGGCAGATACGCTCCTCCGGGCAAGCGACGGCGGCAGGGTCCACGTCGAGTCCTCGCTGCCGACTCACGTCGCGGGCCAGCAATACAGGATCGAAATCAGGTCGGACGGGGACGGAACGACCGTCGTGTTGAGGATGTCGGATCCGGCCGTCACGGTCGTCGTTCCCGTCAACACCTCCGTCGGAGTGTCGGAGACGACGCTCACTGGCGGACCCATCGTGATCGAGGGAAGCGATACTGGACCCCTGGAGGTAAAAGATGGATAGAGGCATAAGCGACGTCCTGGGGTACGTGCTCGTCTTCTCGCTGATACTGGGTTCCATCACGATCGTCTACGTGGGCGGGTTCAACAGTCTCACCCACCTCCGAGACGCAGAGCGGATCGACAACGCCGAACGCGCCTTCGACGTTCTCGATACCAACGTCGACGACCTCGTGCTCGACGACGCACCGAGTCGCGCGACTGAACTCACACTGGCCCGGTCGAGTCTCACCTTCGGCGATCCGGTTGCGATCTCCGTCGATATTGCGGGAACGACGTATCGGACGCAGATAGATCCGATCGTGTTCACCGCCGGCGACGGTAACAAACTCGTATACGCTAACGGGGCGATTATCAGGGTTGACGGGTCGGAATCCGTCATGATCGACACCCCTCCGTTCCTCTTCGGAGATCGGACCCTGATTCCGATCGTGGACACCCGTTCGATCGGGTCGGGGGTCGGCGGGTCCGGCAGGGTATTGATCCGAACGACCGTCGCCCAGCGAACCCTCACGAACGTCTCGGGTGCCGGACCGTACGACTACACGCTCAACGTCACGACCTCGAACACCGACGCCTGGGAAGAATACCTCGAGGGCAGGATGGGGGATGCGAATTCCTGTTCGGTAATCGGAGATACAGTCACCTGCACGGGGCGTGCTGACTCCGTTTACATAAAGAAAACGGCGATAGACGTCAGATTCCTGTGAGTGAGGGATCCGGCCGTTCGGAAAACGATTTCAGTGTCCGCTCCCGGGATCACCGAAGCGTCACGTTGATCCGGTTCTCGGTTACGTGCAGGTACGTCAGGAAGAGGTCGCTATTTCCGCCATATTGCACGTGCCCGGTCGAAATGCGTTCCTCGATAGAGTCGCTATTCTGATCGTAGACGGTGAGCCTGACTTCCGGCCCCATGAGCGCCATGTAATGATTCGTGACGTTCCGGACCGGGGCTGTTTCCCCCTCTGAGTAGGTGGTGGGTTCGCCGTAGTTGGGATGGCCCTCGAAGGTGACCGGCGACTGGAACGTTGAGGGAACGTCGCTCTTGTAATAGAGGATGTCTGCGTCGTCCCCTCTCACTGGTTCGTACGCCATCCGCGTGGTCTTCGTGAAGTTGAGGATCAACCGTTTATCCTGATTGTCCCCATCGTTGTTCCAGTCGGTCCCGTCGGGTTCACACTCGTAGGTGTACGCGCTTCCGTTGGTCCATGATTGATACGTATCGGACCCGTTAGTATAGAAAATCGAGACCCTTGCGGCCTCGCCACAGTTCCCCCCCGACGCGTCGACTACGTTGATCTCGAACTGTTTCGAGCCCTGATCCGCGTAGAGCGACCAGTCGAGATTCGAGAACTCCGCACTGTCATCGTCGTCGTCGAACAGCGTGAGCCTGAACTCGTTCACCTGATGGGTCTTTAGGCCGCGGAAGACGAGGTCGTTCCCTTCGAGGGGAATGGTGAAGTCCCCGTACGTTCGGAGGGCGACCAGTTCGAGGGTGACGCTCTTGTTCGAATCGTAGACCGTAACGGTCCCATCGGATCGTGTGCGGAAATACTCCGCCCAGGCCTCGTAGTACCGACTGTGGACGGTGATCGTAACCCGTCCCTCGGAGAGCGGGTTGTTGTATTCTTTCGACCCGTCGTAGGTGGCCGATTCGTTGGGATACACTGGACGGGAATCGACCGTCTGGGTGATTCTGGCCTGCACATTTCCGGACATACCATCGCTGCCGCCGACCTGGAGAATCGGGAACGTCAACGTCGATCCCTGGTAGTAAAATTCGGGTGGGGATACCATCGTCGCACCCTGGTCCAGACGCCAGACTCCCCCACCTTGATACGCGATTTCCGTGTCCCCCGCGTCGTAGACGACGGCCCCCATCGATTCGTTGTATATGACCTCTTCCCTCCCGCCGTCAGAGTAGTTATGATGGGTAATCCGGATCCAACCTGCCCCGGGGCGAACAGAATACGTCCCAGGTCCCGATCGACCCAGATCGATCCGCTGTGCGTCGCTCCGACCCAAACCGACCATCGCCGCCTGTGCGTCGAACTGGCTCATCGCGTGCTCGGTTCGCGTAATGTCGATCGATTGCTGTGTCTCTTCCACAGCGGCTCCCCCGAACACGAGGAGTGCACCGACGCTCAGGACGGTAAACGCGATTATGAGGGCGAATCCGATCGTTTCCGTCTGCCCCCGTCCATTTCCCGAACCACTGCTCCGTCGGCGGCCCATGAATCGGCGGTTGCATCCCCAAATGAATGAATCTGCCGACCCCCTCTCGTATCGACTGAATCTGTCGGCCTCCTCTCGTAACGATTGAATTGGCCGACCACATCCCGTGGTGAGACTCGCTGTTTGTGTGATGTATCGACCGCTCTGACCTGGAATCGACGATCTGGACCGCTTCTTTCACTGTCGTATCGGTCTCCACCTTTGGATCACTGCGTGGGTCATATTGTATCGAGTTCAATCACACATCCACTTCACATCTCTCCTTCACATCTCCGCTTCACATCTCCCCTTAACATCTCCGCTTCACACATTCGCTTCCCACCTCCAGATCACGGACGGGGGCCGTGCGCCTGGAATCGGTTATCACCGATTCGGACACCGGTATAGAATCGACATCGATTGCAACACTATAAAATCGACATCAATTGCAACACTATAGAATCGACATCGATTGCAACACTATAAAATCGACATCAATTGCAACACTATAGAATCGACATCGATAGAACCACGATAGAAACGGCATCGATAGCAACACTCGCCTCAGGGACGGCGGCCTATCGGATTGTCTCGAGGGGGACCGCGTGCTCTGAGTCGATGGTAATCCATCGGGCCGCGGAGGTCTCCTCCGCGCTCGGATCGAATACTGTTACGGTTTTTGGATCCTCCTCGTCGATGTGGAAGTCGAGTTCGAATTCCGGCAGGTCCACGAGTCCTCGTCCAGTCGTTTCTCCCCTCGGTCTTGTACCGGTCATGAGATGGGTGGTCTGTTTCGGGGTTCTTTCGGTCGATCCCAGTCCGTCGATGAGATCACGTTGACGGGTTTGCCGTGTGCAATTCCAACTCCGAGTTCGTCCGGAGCGATTGTAATCGTATCGCTCACTCCCAGTGTGTGAGGTCGACCCCTTCGGTTCTGTGAATCCAGCGTGATCTGGGATTTCGGCCGTTCGTATCACGGAGGCCGGATCGTCCATGTTGGACGGTGTACCATGGGCTGCCGGTATCCCGAAACACGGTACTTCCGAGCACTGCGACATTCAGGGGCACACAGGGGGAATGCATCTAAATGGTCCCCGATCCCAGTCGACGTATGGACGAACGCGAGGCGAGCGGCGCGACGGTCCCGACCCTCGGGTTCGGGACGTATCGTCTCTACGGCGACGAGTGTGCCCGGGCGGTCAGGGACGCATTAGAAATGGGGTACCGTCACGTGGATACAGCCGAGTTCTACGACAACCACCGGAGTGTCGGACGCGGAATCGCCGAGTCATCCGTCGATCGCGCGGACGTCTTTCTTACCAGCAAGGTCTGGAAGACGAATCTCGCGGCCGATCAGGTGCACTCGATGGCACGAAAGGCGCTTTCGGAACTCGGATCGGACTATCTTGATCTCCTCCTCATTCACGGCCCGAACGAACGGGTTCCGATCGAGGAGACCATCGGGGCGATGAACGAACTCCAGGGGGAGGGAGCAGTGAACCATATCGGTGTGAGCAATTTCTCCGTTTCCCAACTCGAGGATGCGATGGCTGCGTCTCAGACACCGATCGTGACGAACCAGGTGGAATACCATCCCCGAAACCGACAGGACGACCTCCTCGAGTTCGCCCTCGAGAACGACGTGTTGCTCACGGCCTACAGTCCGCTCGGAAAGGGGTCCATCCCCGACGAACCGGTTCTTCGATCAATCGGTGACAGGTACGGAAAGACCCCGGCACAGGTCGCACTCCGATGGCTCGTCCAGCAACCGAACGTTCTCGTCATTCCAAAAGCAGCCACCCGGGATCATCGATACGAGAACGCCCAGGTTTTCGATTTTTCGCTGTCCGAGGACGAAATGCGAGCGATATTCGACCTCGGCGGTCCGGGGGCGGACAGGATACTGCAAATGTTCGATCAGTACGATACCTGATGGCCCCGAGAAATCCCATCTGGATTCCCCACTTCGAGCGTGTAACTGAGAAACCGGAAGCGGTCTGCGATATTGGGGATACCACCTGCGAAGCGATCCTGGATAGGATGATTCGAAGTCAATGGGGGATGAGATCCACAGATTAAATAATATATTGATTGAATAGAAACTTAATTAAATAATATATTAATTAAATAGAACCTTAATTATATAATACATTGATTAAATAAGTATATTTTAATGAATAAAACAAATAAGATGTGCACTAATAAAAATAAACCAATTAAATGAGAATTTATTAGGTGCAAATCGAAATTATATTATAATATAAATAAATCTATTAAACATAAAATACATTTAAAGAAACTACATTGGACCCGCGAAATTGCCAGTAATCGACTCCTCCAATATCGTTTCGTTCATATTCCGGAAATATTCCGACGATCGTCGCGATTTCGGTTCGATGCAGTGATTGTGATTGACTATACGGGCCGATCGGGGCATTGCAACCACCTCTTTACTGTACACCCATCAAACAATCGACAACACCACTGACGCGATCGTGTTTACTGCCGTCTCCCAGAGGGAGAAACCGGTGAGGACTGCAAGGAGCGTGTCCAGGCCGAAGAAGGCGAAGAGCGCTGCACCCAGTAAGTGGGCTTTCCTGGTGTTGAAGCCGTCTGAAATCCGGTGGAAGAAGTACGCGTTGGCGATGCTCACCGGAATGATCGCGGCCATCTCGCCGAACCATATCGCCGGATGAGCCCCGTACTGGATCGCAAGGCCGATCGTCACGAGTTGGGTCTTATCGCCGAACTCTCCTGCTGCCATCATCCCGAAAATAGGCAGAAATCCCCCGAGGGGTTGGGGCACTTCGTATCCACGAATGGCTAAAGCGTCCTGTTCGCTTCCGAACCCGCTCCCATCGGTGAGTGCCTCACTCCCGTCTTCGCGCGCGGATCGAAATAGCAGGACGGCGAAGAGGAGGAACAGCCCGGCGGTAATGACGTTGAGGACCTCACCGGGAAGCGCCCCCTGAAGGGCCGCCCCGATCAGTATCTCTATCGCGGTCCAGATCGCGAACGCGCTCCCCGCCGCTGCGACCACGATCCAGGGTTTGAACCGGGTCGAGAGTCCAGCGATGATGAACTGGACCTTTTCACCGGGAAGGACGGCGAGTTGGGCGGTTAGCGCTACGACGAAAATCTCGGTCCATCCAGCACTCATTGCGTACTCACCCCATTTGGATCGTCTCGAGAGCCGGCTGGCTCCGCGTTCGAAATCGGTCGAACGCTGACGGTTCGGGCCACGGATTCGGGAAGGTGGTCTACCCTGTCGTCGACCCGAATCCGGTACATTCCGACCGCAGTCACTTCTTCTACGTCGAGTTCTTTTCCCGGGACGACGCCGATCTCGGAGAGATACGCCAGTTCGTCGGCATCGCGGTCCCGAACGCGACAGACGAGGACCGTCTGTCCCGATTCGACCTCGGAAAGTGAAACCGTATCGTCCTCCGGGACGGACTCGAGGTTCTCGTCCGGAATCGGGTCGCCGTGTGGGTCCACGCTGGGTTCGTCGAGCGTCTCGGCGACGCGTCGTTCGAATTCTTCGCTTATGTGATGCTCGAGGACGTCCGCCTCGTCGTGTACTTCAGACCACTCGTAATCCAGGTGCTCGGCCAGGTAGGCCTCGATAAGCCGGTGGTGTCGGATGACCTCGAGCGCAACCGTCGTTCCCTCTTCGGTGAGTTCGACGCCCTTGTACTTCTCCCGCGTTACCAGCCCCCGCTCTTCGAGTTTCTCCATCATGCTCGTGACGGTGGGTGGCGTGACCTCGAGATGGTCCGCGATGAGAGAGGTGGAAATCGGTGGGGAGTGTTCCATCTGCAGGGTAAATATCGCCTTCAGATAGTCCTCCATCACGTCGCTGAGCATCGACTATGAAATGTTTTGACGCATCTAATTATTAAATGTTCTGCCTCTAAATCCAGTTCCGGTTCGCGAATACCATCCGGATGCGATTAGAAACCACTTGCGAACCGAAGGCGACGAAGCCGGCGTTTTGCGCGTGACGAAGTGACGTTTTGTACTGAGTGACCCGTGCGCCAGGCGACGAACGAAGGGAGTCGCCGAATGAGCGAAGGGAGTCACCGAATGAGCGAAGGGAGTCACCGAATGAGCGAAGGGAGTCACCGAACGAGCGAGCGTGGAGTAGGAGAGGAGTGAGCAAAGCGGGGAAGTCCTTTGAAGCGCCAGTGGACGACATTCGTTCCTACTATCCCGGAATATGTCGAATTTCAAAATACGGGGGACCGTTCGTGTCCGTCCGGGCAGGTTCTCGGCCGTCGTGGAAAACATTACGGCAATGCACGGTGTATTTCTAGAAGTCGTGCTAGATAATCTCACGGCATTCGATTCGCCAACGGCGTTCGCCGTCGCCACGAACAGCACGACTGCCACTCTCAACAGCAGAAAGGAGTTCCTCGACTCACTTGGCGTACTCAACAAAATTGGACTGAAGCAGGACGGAATTTCGATCGGACCGCAGGGCCCGATCATCGGCGGGATGCCGATATCGAGGATCAACGACACCCTGGCGGATGCGGGGCTCGGAGAACTGACCCTCTCTCCGACGTCCACGTTTCGTCGGAAACTGGGATCGGAGTACGCTCGTCTCGGTGAAGCGGGCGTGAATCTGATCAACCCGGCGCCCATCCCGAGTTTTCTCGGCGACAAGGCGATACAGTTCTGGGAACTTGACGCCGAACCCATCCCGGTCCCTCCGTGGCAACCCCTCGATTATTACGTCGGCCCCGACGGCAGTCTCGACCTCAGGTCCCTCGAGGCGGATTTCATCCCGGACGCTCCCCTCGTATTGAAAGGTCGGAATTCCACCCAGGGACGGGAAATCTGGTTCTATCCGGGTGGGATCGAAGACGTCACAAGCGACTGGACGGCTGGACGGGGTCCCTCGGTCTTTCGGGAACGTCCTGGCAATTTCCTCCTTCAATACGCAATACCGCATCGCTACGATGCGAGAATCATCACCGCCGGCGATACCCCGGTGTCCGGGGAGGACCGATACGGGAGCCCGGACACCGATAAGTGCAATTTGAGCGTCGTCGAGACGGGGGCCAGTTCGGCACTCAAGACGGCCCGTACGTTGCTCTCGATGGGCGCTGTCGATCCGATCGACATGGACGAACTGGATCCAGCCATCGAGACAGCCGTCGAGGACCTCCACGCGACGCTCGAGGACCGAGTCGCCGATTCGAACGGACCGCTTCACACGTGGATCGGGTGGGATTTCCTCGTCATCGATCCAGAGGACCCACGGCTGTCTGTCGTCCCGGAGGACGTCCTCGAGGGACTCTTTCACGAGCGGTATCGGACCGAACGAAACACCTACCTCGTGTTCGGTGAAGGAAATCAATCCCCTGGCTCGAAGGAGCGCTATGTCAACGCAGTTTCGTTTGGCCGGGAGGGTCTCCGGTGGGATTCCGCGGCGAATCTGCTCACCTATGGAGAGTGTATCAGTCGAGGTGAACCGTTCGAGCCTGGCATTCCGGAATTGATCGACCCAGACGCCCTGAAAGAACAGTACGAGTTATGATCCAACCACGGACGTCCGACACCGAATCCGATCGTGGAGCATCATTCGGGGAGGCAGTTTCGCCACCCCACGCACCACGCGCTATTTCTGCTGTCTCACTCGGGGAGTTCTTCATCCCCGAGTCGACAGCACCCGACGGTGAATCGATCGACGCGACCGTATTCTCGACGGTGGGCCGACGTACGCGAGAACGGGAAGCAGGAGCAATTGCCGAGGAGAACGCAGAGCGCCGTGCATGGATCGAACGCGGACGTACGAGTCCGTTCATCGTCGAAGAAGGGTAGGAATCGGTCAAGAACTATCGGGTCCACCGACGAAACTCATGTCATTCGAAACCAAAGTCGAACCACTCGAGTACGAGGGTGGCGTCATCCACCCGGGTGAGAGCGAGAAGTTCCAGTTTCCGGTGACCGAAACGTACCTCGGCGACCCACTCGAGATCCCCGTCACGATCGTCAACGGGGCCCAGCCCGGACCCACCTGTTTCCTGAGTGCCGCAAGCCACGGCGACGAACTCAACGGAATCGAGGTCGTACGGGAGGTCACCGACGAGTGGGATCACGAGGACATCCATGGCTGTCTTATCGGGCTTCCGGTTCTGAACGTTCCCGGGTTTCTCTTCCAGGAACGCTACCTCCCGATTTACGACCGCGACCTCAATCGCGCGTTCCCGGGCGACCCCGAGAGCACGAGCGCGAAACGAATCGCCAACGCGATCTTTCGGAACTTCATCGAACCGTGCGATTTCGGGATCGACTTTCACACCTCGACGCGGGGGCGGACGAACATGTTTCACGTCCGGGCCGACATGGAGAACGAATCGGTCGCCGCACTCGCCCGTGGATTCGGGTCGAACGTGATCATCGCGGATCGGGGAACCGAGGGAACGCTCCGGCGCGCTGCGACCGATGAAGCGATCCCGACGATCACGATCGAAATGGGGGAAGCCCACCGATTTCAGCGCGTCCTCATCGATCGCGCCCTCGACGGGGTGCGAAGCGTCATGGCACAAACGCGCCTCCATCCGCAGCGATCAGTTCAATGGCCGGGCTGGCAGACGGTTATCGAGGGCTGGGGAGAGCGGACCTGGCTTCGAGCGGACGAGGGTGGACTCGTCGACATGCGATTCGACAGAGGGGATCTCGTCCTGGAGGGCGAGGAAATCTGCACGATATCGACCCCATTCCGCCGGGAGACGGAGACCGTACGGGCGCCGTTCACGGGGTTGCTGGTCGGCGTACTCGAGAATCCGGTCGTCTATCCCGGCAATCCCCTCTGTCACTTCGTGGAACTCGAGGAGAAAGAACGATCTATCATCGAATCCAGCCAGGACGAATCCGAGTAGTCCTGTGACACCGGTGTTTTCGTCAGATGTGCCGTGGGGCCACCAAGCACGGGACAGGTACCGGTTTCCCGTCTCGTTACCGTATGATTCGTTGTCTGCCTCTGATTGTGTGGTGCTTCTTCGCCACTTCCACAACCAGTATATATTGGAGGGTGGTTCGGGTCGGATTCGTTTCCCGACGCCACCGGGTCACATTGTAGAGGACACAACCGGGTCACATTGCAGAGGCAACGTTTTCCTGCACCCGGGCAGTAGGACCGAACATGGAGTACGTCGAAGAAGAACACAGCATCGTCCTCAGACTCGATCCGGGCGACTACGTGCTTGAATCACTGAAGGACCTCAGAGACGAAGCAGATATCGAAGGGGCCTTCTTCACCGGAATCGGGGCAGTGGGCGAGGTGACCCTCGGCCACTACGACGTCGAAACCCAGGAATACACCGAGGAAACACGTGAAGGGCAGTTCGAGGTCACGAGTTTCATCGGCAACATCGGCCCCGACAAGGTTCATGCCCACATCCAGGTCGCCGACCGACAGTACCAGACACTGGGCGGACATTGTTCCGGAGCCCGGGTGTCGGGGACCTTCGAAGTACTCATTCACCGTGGCGAGACGGTGCTCACGCACCACCTCGACGAGCGCACCGGTCTCGACGTCTTCGACCTCTAATTAATCCTCTCGCCGAACTGTCGCGTGCGACGCTCGGCGGTTCGGGGTGCGGTTGTCCGAGGAACCGTCGTCTGGTGACCCGGTTCGTATCACCGCTATCGATTCGACCTGGACCGACTGTGATGAGTGCAGAGAACGTGCGGGCGCGGAACGTTGTACAGTGGACAGGCACGCAAACCGAGAAGGAGGCAGACACGCACGAGAACCCGCACGAAAACGTGATTGGGGAGGGGTCCGTAGGTGGACACATGAAGTGCCCCAGATGTGGCGACAGTCTGACCGTTCTCACGCTGGACGGACACGAGGCGGTCGTCTGTGAATCCTGCGAGTACGTCGGGGTTCCGACGGACCACCGCACTCCGGAGCGGCGGGAGGGCGAATCCTGGGACGAAGCACTCGAGCGGTTTCGCAGCGAGCGGTAGCGATTCTGGAACAGCAGCTATCGCAATTGGGGCCCGCACCCCGACCCGAATTCGACAACCTGGTCGCTTCGGCTACGGCGTCGTGATTATTCCGCGGCTTCTTCTTCCGCGGACTCCGATTCGGCGCTCGAACCCTCTTCGGACCGCGCCGCGACCAGTGCGCCCCGCGCGACGCTGTACATCGGTTCGCCCGCCCGACTCACGCTTCGAACCGAGAACGGGAGATTCGCGTCCTCGAGGCGCTCCTCGAAGAGATCGGTAAACCCGGGTGGCCGGGCGGTCCCGCCGGTGACGACGACGGGGACGTCCAGTCCCTCTTCAACGTCCTCCTCGTCGGTTTCGCGGACGATGTTCTCTATGACGTAATCGAGGAGATTGTCGTAGTAGATGGACAGTGCCCCTTCGACGCCGCCCACGTCGGTCTGGAAGTCGAGTGCGAAATCGTCTTCCTTCGTCGACGTGACCTTGTCCACTGGCGTGCCGGTGGCCTGGGAGGCCTGTTCGTCGACCCAGTCGCCACCGCGGGCGATGGAGAACCGCATGACCGGAACCGCGTAGTAGGCGAGACAGACGTTCGTCATGCCCGCACCGAAACTGATACCGAGGCCCGTGAAGTCACGGTCCGCCAGTTCCGCGTAGATCACTGCCATGCCCTCGTTCACCGGTTCCGGGTCATATCCCATGTCCGCGAGGATGGACTCGAGGGTTTTCTGGTGATAGAGAGTCGTGAGTTCGGAATCGATCGGGTCTGCGGGCGTGGAGAAGAACAACCGCTCTCCCTCGAAGGCGGGTTCGCCGACCACCTGCTCGATGATGAGTTTGATCATCGGGATGGCCGATTGCTCGTTCTTCGAGAGGATGCCGTGCTGCATCGGCCGGCGCGTCTCCTGGTTGAATATCGTCGCGAAGTTCAACGCGTCGTCCCCGACGACGAACACCTTATCGTCCTTTTTGATGTGGAGGACCTCGCTCCTGGAGAGCATCTGCTCTGCCATGTCGCTGTAGTCCAGTTCGACGAAGGAGTTCCGCTGCTGAACGAACACCGTTTCCTCTCCCTCCTGGCGGGCAGAGAGGATGTTCATGGTGCCGACGTCTAGTCCCTTAGCCATGCTAGGGTACTCATCGATGACCCTAATAAAAGTACGCGACTGCTCCCCGGAGTGAGGAACCCTCGAATCGAGTGTTCGGCCCCGTCGAAATCATCACCGTATTTTGCTTCCTCGAACCGACAAATCGGGTGTCTTTCTCCCGCTGGCCTGCCCTCCCGACCGTTCATGGAACGGGCCAATATTGGAGAAATCCTCGGGGAAGGAACACTCTCGTCCACCGCTTTCGTCGGATAGCCGATCGCTTTATATATCAGAGTCGATTGATGGAAATATCAGAGTCGATCGCTGGATATATCAGAACCGATTGATGAATATATCCGGCATGTTGAGCCGACGCTGGCGATATCGAGTACGACTATTGTCCGGTCAGTACGACGCCCATCGAACGCTCGCCCGGCTCGTCGGAACTGTCACTGGAGAGGGCGAACCGAGTGATACTGCCCCAGTCACCCACCAATTAGTGACCGGAGGCGGTCGAGGTACCCCTCGGTCTCCTCCGACTCTGCCGCTGCCTGCTGTTTGACTTCTTTGAGGGCCGAGGCCTGTTCGTCGGTCCCTTGCCCTGTCGCCATCCGTTTCTCGTTCCCCCGCAGTTTCCGGAGGCCGTCGACCGCGTGGTCGACGCTCTCGGCTCTCGTTTCCTCCACTTGCCGATCCATCCCGGAGGTGTCGATGTTCGTCTCCTCCTCCACGTGGAAGCGGAGCCGTTTGGAATCGCTCTTCTCGACACCGCCCCAGGAGAGTTCACTCGAGGAAAGCGCCTCGTCGATGTCTCGTCGTACCTCTTCGTCGGTGACCGTTGTTTCGCTCGTCTCCCCCACGTCTTCCCTGCGTTCCACGCCCTCGATGTCGGCCGGGGCCGGTCCGGATCGCTGGATGTAGTTCGTGACGAGCGCGGCCCCTGTCGACGCGGCCAACACGACGCCGCCGATAGCGTAGGTCAGGACCCCCATCGCGCTGTAGTCCTGTCCCGGGACGTTCCAGTGGTACGGGTAGGCGTAGGTGAAGAGGGCAACCGCCCCGAGACAGATGACCCCGCCCGCGATTGCAGCGAGGAACGCACGCCGGTCCACCGGCAACAGGACGAGGAAACTGAACAGGAAGACGGGGAATCCGGTGGCCGTGAGCGTGATTGCGATCTCGCGGAGTTGCCAGACGAACATTCCCGATTGCGGGACCGTGACGCTCGAGAGAAAGACGACGACCCCGGCGACGCTCAGCGCGATTCCCGCGAAGAACAGACCGAATCCCGCGTACATCGTCCGGACGTTCTCGGGTTCACCCACGTACCGACGGTAAAGCCCCTGCAGTCGCGTCCCGATCGTACCCGTGAGGCCTTGGCTCATGGGTGCAGTTTACAGCACCATGGGATAAGACTGTTAGCATGGTTCGCCGGTTTCCTTCGTCCACTGGAGGTCGGTAGTGGAGGTGAGGGATGGCAGGTCCGCTTGACGACCGCGACCGTGCTCTTTCCGGGCCGTTCCTGATCGAGATGTCCACCAATGGACCGTTCCTGATCGAGATATCCTCCGAAAGATCGACGCCCCACGGATTGCGGGAACGCCCTATTCATATTCTTTGAAGAGGACCGCCCTGACGTCGTCCTTGGTCCGTACCACCTCGGTGGATCCATCCTGGAGGGTGACCGCGTACCGCCCCTCCTCTGTGTCCGTCTCGCTCCACTGATCCCGGTACTGGTTCAGGAGTCCCATCATCTGCTGCAATCGGGAAGCCGACGACTGGGAGTGGTCGGACGCCGAGTTCTCGGCGTGTGACGCATCGGAATCGACGGAAGCGGGGCCGGCGTCGTCGGACTCCGTCTTCGTAGAAGACTCAGTCGCCCCATCGTCCACAGATGAGTCCTCCTCACCCTCGTCGGATGTTTCGGCCGGGTCTGTCCCGCTCTCCTCCACAGTCCTGGAGGAATCGGGTGATTCAGCACCGCTCGATACTGATCGGTGACCCGCGGACTGTGTCCGGGAGGCCAGACTCGATTCTGGATCGTCGATTCCGAACACCTCCCGACCGAGACCGATCGTGAGTCGTCGGCGGAGGTCCGGTTCCTTCCCCCCGGGTTCGACACCGTCGATGCTCCCTGCGAGTTGCTGCAGTTCCTGATACGAACGGGATGCAAGCCTGTCTTCGATGAGCGAAAGGAGGAGGACGTCGTCGTCCGTCCCGTACCTGTCGAGCAGGTACTGGAGCGCGTCCTGCAATCTGACGTGTCCGTACGGTCCGACCAGGGTCGCTTCGAGGTCGTCTCGGACCGACTCGAGGGCGTCCCGCTGGCGCTCCGAGATTTCCATGTCGGGCATGTGTCGGGAAAGGACCGCCCGGGATATAACATTCCTCGTGTGTAAGTGACAGTATGTACGAATTACCCGACTGTTCACTGTCGGCCGCGTTCGCATCACCCTGAGCCACTCGTCAGATCGTTATTCACTCGTCGGATCGATATCCACTCCTCGGATCGTTATTCACTCGTCGGATCGGTATCCACTCCTCGGATCGTTATTCACTCGTCGGATCG
>JBDGTL010000069.1:26285-31311 GCA_042216905.1 Halodesulfurarchaeum sp. | reverse complement strand
GGACCGCTGATCCGGAAACGGTCCGAGACGGTACTCAGCATTTGTGGCGGGAGCGTCGAAAACGCCTCGAGATGCTCACCACGAGTCCACATGGTTGGGGTCCCCGTCGTGGTGGTCGCACTGGTGAAATACCGGGCTGTCTCAGCCCCGGCAAGCGACGTGACTGTCTCCCTGAGGAACCTGTTGGTGACTGGTTCGCCGCGATGATTCATCGCCCGGAAAAGGGCTGCTGCCGTGTGTCGACTGCCAGTGGCGAGACGGATCCGTCTGTCGAGCGTGCCGTAGACCAACCCGCCCTTCTTGTAATCGGCGAGACGGACCCAGGTATCAGGCTGTGTGAGGATGCTACTGGCGAATCGGGATCGTTCCCCCTCTTCGAGGTGGTCCTGAAACGTTTGGAATCCGATCCGACCCTGCACGAGGGTTAGATAGGTGGCGTAGTACTCGCCCGTCGCCTCGAGAACCCACCGGGCGGAAGTGGCGGTCGTAAAATTCTGCCGCAGGTGAACGTATTCGTGGAGCCAGACGTTGTTCGGCGAATCGAGCGGCCGGTCGGCCCTGACCCAGGCGTCCGGCCGCTCCGCAAGTCCATACGGGCCCCAGTCGACGTCCGTCGGGGCCGCGATCAATACCGAACGATCGGGAGTCCCGGCAACGCGCAACCGATCTGCAGCAGCCCGGAGCGACTCGAAGAGTTCGTTTCGTGAGGGCTTCAACTCGGCTGCCTCTGGGACCACGAGAGTGATTCGCTGTTCCCCGACGGTTTTCGAATAGGCTTCGTTCGGTCCCAGGTAGGCAATTGCCGTTCCGGCGTGGCCAGATCCGGCAACCCGCACCTCCCGCCGGAGCGTCGGTTGCGGCCGGCCACGGTACGTCCAGGCGGTATACAGATTGGGAATGTCGACGATTGCCCACGGTCCGGTATCCGCGAAGACCAACCCCTGTGTCGACGTCTCGCCTCGATCGAGGTTCTTTTGCCGGTTTCGGATTCGTTCGTAGTGATACGCTCCCGTCTCGTTCGCGGGAAGGGAGACGGTAAGTGACGGACTCGGTGTTTCCCCGTCCCATGTATAATTCCCACTCCCGTCCCTCGAGAAGCCGGTCGTGGCGGTGACAGTCGCGTCCTCGGGGATCGATGTCGTCAAATCGACGACGGTTTCCGGGATATCGAAGGAGAGGGTGACGTCGATCGTTCCGGCCCGGTCGGGCGTGAGCGCGAGGGTCATCGTCCGTACGATTTCCCCGTCTCCGGACGTTGCAACCGACCTGGCGTGGAGTTGTCCCGAGGATATCGCACTATGAATACGGTTTGAACCGGAGGATGCGTGGGATAGCGGACCTGCTTCGATGTGTGATTGGGCCGATATTGGGGCCGATTCGTCGTCTGGAATAACCGATGATGATCCGTCCTCAACGGTCGTTGCAGCACCACCAGTGGGGATCGTCCCAAGAACGATCAGCGACAGTACAAAAAGCGGGGCGATCCGGTCGCGCATACCCACAGATGTGGCGTTTTTGCATAAGAACCCTCGCTCCCGACGAACGAACACTGACTACCACGATTGGCCGTTAGCGTTTAACCGGTTCCCCGATTACGCTGGGTTAGACACGATGGTCGAGAACATCATCTGGCCCGCCTATCTCGATGCCGACCGTTCCCGGACCGAGGGTCGACGAGTCTCTGTGGATATGGCCGTCGGTGACCCGACTGCCGAGGAAATCGAACGAGCGGTCCGACAGGTGGGCTACGACGCCAGGGTGTATCCCAATAAGGCCCATCCCCGTCGACCGCACGAATCGACGGGGTACGTGGCCGTACAGAACGCGGACGACGCGGGAAAGAGCGACCTGTTGCAAGCGGTCGCGGCGTACGTCCAGGTATTGAGGGACTGATGCGCCGCGCCGGAACCGTCCTCAGAATCGCCCAGGGCCGCCTCGTCGTCCGGGCACCGGGCCCCGAGCCGCCGGATTTTGGTGAGACCGTCCTTGACGAACACCTCGAGAGCGTCGGCACGATTGTCGACGTCTTCGGGCCGGTCGATCGACCATATCTCACCGTGGTTCCATTGGATTCCATCAATCCCCCCTCGCTCCTCAACGAACCCCTGTACCTCCGCTGAAGCCGGGAAGTCACAAGGGACAAGGTGGCGAGGCTGATTTGTGTTCTCGATGACCTCGCGACGACAGATGGCCATGGCCCTCCTCGGGGCGGTCGTGTTTTTTCTCGCCGTCCAGATCGGCGCCCTCGCTCTCGTGGAACCGTTTCGGGAGGCGGGTTACAGGGCCGTGGAAAACCCCCAGAACCCGATGAATTCCGTTCTCTATCTCGCTGTCATTCTAATCGCCACGGCCCTCATGTTGGTGCTCTTCCGACTCGAACGAACCGGACTGCTCCGGGCCTTTCTCGTGGCGACGAGCGGTCTCATAGCTGGCTACGTGTTTTCTGTCCTCCTTCCAGCCGAACCCACCCTCGGACCCACCTCTGTCAGTCTCTTCACGGTAATCGGTGTAGGCCTCGTTATTGTTGGTCTGTTGGTGTACCCCGAGTGGTGGGTAATCGACGCCAGCGCACTGATCATGGGAATGGGTGCTGCTGCTCTCTTCGGGATCAGTTTCGACGTCCTCCCTGCGATTCTCTTGCTTTCTGCGCTCGCGGTCTACGACGCGATAAGCGTCTATGGGACAGAACACATGCTCAGTCTCGCGTCCGGGGTGATGGAACTCCGCGTTCCCGTCATCGTGATCATCCCGACCACACTCGGGTACTCGTTTATCGAAATGGCTGACGAGATGGCCTCGGACGTCGATTCGGCCGGAGAACGCGAGAGTAATCAGGCAGATTCGCCGAGCGACGGTACACACCCGACGGCGAGTGGTGATGACACCCCTGACGGAGCGTCGGAGCCGATTCGGGACGGCGACGGTGAATCAACACAGTCCCCCGACGACGATGAACCGTTCGAGCGGGATGCCTTCTTCATCGGCCTGGGGGATGCCGTCATGCCGACAATCCTGGTAGCAAGTGCAACGGCCTTTCTCGACGTTCCCACGGTGTTCGGAATCGGTTTGCCATCTCTCGGTGCGATGACTGGGACGCTCGTCGGATTACTCGTCCTCCTCCGGATGGTACTCGCTGGCCGACCACACGCAGGACTCCCGCTCCTCAACGGCGGGGCAATCGGTGGGTACATTATCGGTGCATTCGCGTCTGGCATACCACTACTCCAGGCACTCGGCCTCGCGCCCTATCTGTAACTGCCGGACCTGGTTCTCATACCCTGCCGGACCTGGTTCTCAGACCCTGCCGGATCTCTTTCTCAGACCTGTCGAGCCGTCAATCCCTCACTCCCCGGTGCGAACTCCACGACCGTCCCGAGTCCCGCTTCTTCTGCTCGTTCGAAAAGCATCTGGGCGGCCGCGACCGTCTCTATAGCAGTGCCCCCACTGTCGAAGACCGTAACGTCGTCCGGATCTGTTCGGCCTGGCACCGTCCCGACGAGGACGTCGCCCAGTTCCCCGTGGAGGTGATCGTCGGTGACAGTGCCCGATTCGAGGGCGTGATTGAACGACCCAGTGTCCTGACCGAGTCGCTCGCGGAGGTCGAGGACGTACGTCGACCGGCCGATCGTGACCTCGTCCAGTTCGCGTTTCTCGGGATGGTACTGTCCCATTGCAGTTACGTGGGCGCCATCCGGGAGACGTGACCCGTCGAAGACCGGTTCCGTGGCATTTGTCGCCGTGATAACGATGTCCACGTCTTCGAGAACCGCCTCGGGAGACCCGACGGCCGAGACACTGGCGGAGAGATACGAATCCATCTCCTCGGCAAACGAGTCGCGATGGGCTTCAGTCGGCGAGAACACCCGGACCGATTCGAGGTCCCTGACAGTCGCCGTAGTCTTGAGTTGGCCCCGGGCCTGGGGGCCGCTCCCGAAGACCCCCACCACGCTCGCATCGTTACGGCTCAGTGCGTCGACAGCGACAGCGCCGACTGCCCCCGTCTTGTAGGGGTTGAAACTGGCACCGTCGACGATTGCCTCGAGTTCGCCCGATTCGGCGTCGAACACGGGTGTCAGAAACCAGCCGTCATCCGCGTCGAACCCGGCACTATACATGTAGCCGCCCATCGCACCGGTTTCTGGAAGAATTGCAGCGTACGTGGTGAGCATACCTGATGGGTCGTCTCGAAAAAGCGCCATTCTGGGCTTCGCCGGCGCCCCGTTCCCCCTGTCCACGTATCCACGCCGGACCGCGTCGACGTACTCCTCCGGGGTAGCCACCGTCGCCACGTCATCGCTCGAGAGGATACGAACGCTCGTCATACCACGCGGTTGGACGGGACCCCTGAAAAGTCACTGGACAGCGGCGATTCGGAACCGGCACCGATTTGACGTATTCGCTGGAAATCGAAGGGGAAGGGAACGACCAATTGAATCAGTAATATTGACAATCCGTACTGGCACCAAATGTCATTGAGTAACTGGTAATTCGGAGAGCGAACGGAAATCCGTTACTCCAAAAGGGATTATGCGACCTGATTGGAACCCTGTAATTTGATGTGGAATATTTGAACCTGGAATCTGAAATGGGAGAAGAAGAACCGGGATTCGGACGAGAATCAATCGAATAGGATCAGTCAGCCGTGCCGACAGGGGAAACAGTGGAGTCCGGTGACGGTGAGGTGGTCGTCGAGGCGGACCGTTCGATACTAACTGGTCCGTTTACGAACATCGCGTGGCCGACGAGACCGACGGAGACGAGGCCACCGACCGAAACGGCAGTCGTCTGGGCGAGACCTGCGAACTGGAGTCCTCCACCCAATCCGAACAGTGCAACCGGGATGAGCGCGAGGACGACATCGTAGTAAGAAGTCATGTCTTGAATTATACTACAGGCCCATGTAATATAAATATTTCCCCGAGGTTAGGAAAGGGCAATATAAACCCAACACGATACTGAAGTATATTCACTGAATAACTTATGCATTCTATTCCAATTCACTGTGTTCGCACGTTCACGATGCGAA
>JBDGTL010000069.1:0-26185 GCA_042216905.1 Halodesulfurarchaeum sp. | reverse complement strand
ATTGGTCGGAAAGAGACACCCCTGTATTGGTCGGAAAGAGACAACCCTGTATCGGTCGGAAAGAGACACTACTCGTCGCTGACAGTGCTGAGTCGTTTCCAGGGACGTGTATCGCTGCGGCCACGGGATTCCCGGGTCCGGAAATACCAACGGAAGCAGGGTACCGTTCCAATTCGCGAACCACCAATTCGCGAAGCGCCGAACAGCCAGGTCAGTCGAGTCCCTGGATGAAACGAGCGACGTTTCTCGGTGGACCACGAGCGAGAACACATCCCCCGAAAGACACCCTCTCGCTTCGCAAACGGTGAGCATTCGAAGCGCGCTTCTCGATACTCCTCCTCATGTATGGTATCTGAAGCGTTTCCCGGAGGGTCCCTGCCAGTTTTGGTCCCGCCCGATGTATCATTGTACAATGCGGTTTCAACCGTGGTGGATTGGGTTCGGAATCGTCGTTGCCCTCGCGGGGACTGGAACCGTCGTCGCCACGGAGGGTTGGCTCGAACTCGGCGGCCTCACAGCCGTTGTCATCGGCGTGGTCGCGGTTCTCCAGGAGATATTCCGTGCCCGAATTCGCGACATCGAGGAGGATTTGCTCGAGGACCATTGACGAGGTGCGCTCTGGTTTGGGCCACCCCCTCCCCCCATTCGGCGGCAGGAAATACGGTGAGAGGTGTTCCACATAAAGGGTAGAATTCATCGGTTCGTTCGCGAAATCGAACGCATCCGGACAGCGAAGACTGGAAACCGTTGGGGTAATATCAAACCCGGTCTGAAACGCGAATAGTGAATCGGAACGATCGAACCATCGTGGGCCTCGCGATGGTCTCTCACGCGCTGGTCCATACCTACGAACTTTCGATTCCGATCCTCATGACCATCTGGCTCGACGAGTTCGCCGTCAGCGCCGGTCGGCTCGGCCTCGTGGTCTCGTTCGGGTACGCGCTCTTCGGCCTCGGGGCCATCCCGGCAGGAATCCTCGCGGATCGATTCGGTTCCCGGCGGATCATCGGCCTCACGTTGTTCGGAATGGGGATCGCGTTCGTCCTGTTGAGCCTGGCCCCGGGAATCCCGCTCATCGCCCTCGGTCTCGTGATCTGGGGCGCCGCCGCGAGTTTCTATCACCCGTCCGGACTTTCACTGCTCAGTAAAGGGGTCAACGAGCGCGGGACCGCGTTCGCTTACCACGGTATGGCGGGGAACGTCGGAATCGCAGTCGGCCCATTACTCGCTACACTCTTACTTCTCTTCGCGACCTGGAACACCGTCGTCCTCGTTCTGGCCATCCCCGCTATCCTGGCAGGTTTCGTCGCTCTACGGATCGATTTCGACGAAGCCGCCGCGGTGGAGGGAGAGACAGATCCCCGAACGGAGTCGGTCGGGTCGATCGCCTCCTTCATTGCCGAATCGAAGGAACTCCTGATGAGCGCGTTCCTCGCGGTCATCGTCATGATGATGCTCTCCGGGCTGTACTACCGGGGATTTCTCACCTTCCTTCCCGAGGTCCTCTCGACGTTCCCGATGTTCGAGCCCATCGAAATCGGTGGCCGCTCGCTCGAACCTTCGCGGTACCTTTACACAGTCCTCCTCATGTTCGGCTTGAGTGGCCAGTACGTCGGGGGAAAACTCACGGATCGCATGCCAACAGAACGCGCACTTACAGCGTCCTACATCGTGCAGGCCATCCTGGCGCTCGTATTCATTCCAGCGTCGAACGCGGGGTTGCTCCCATTCGTTCTCGTCGGAATAGTCGTGGGGTTCTTCCTCTTCGTGGTCCAGCCACTCTACCAGGCGACAGTCGCCGAGTACACGCCGGCCGGGACCCGGGGTCTCTCATACGGTTTCACGTATACGGGGGCCTTCGGGGTCGGGGCCGCCGGCGCAGCAATCGCGGGTGGTGTTCTCGAATTCTTCAACGCTGGCGCGCTCTTCGTGGTCCTCGCCGGGTTCGCCCTCGGGGCGGCTTCCCTCGCCTTCTACCTCACTCAGCAGTAAGTTTCACCCGGACGTACCGCCACCCGGCGAGCAGCGCACCGCCGAACGCTCCTGCAACCACGAAAAAACTGATCGAGGCATTACCATGGACGAGTGTCGTTGCGCGAAGGCCCTGAGCGATTGCATCGGCCCCGAGCCACGACAGGAGAGCGAGACCGATCGCCGATTGTGCATTCGATTCGTTTCCGCTCCGGTAGGCGCCGCCAAGCGGACTCACGAGAGCCCACCCGAGGAGAAACGTCCCTGCCGTCGCCGAAACCGCGAGTGGATATTCCCATGGCGGTCCCCGGTGGACGAGTTCGCCCACGACGACGAACACGACGATCGAGATGGCGTCGCCCGGGAGAAATCGCCGAACGATCGAGACGTCGAACCAGGATTCACTCATGGGTCCTATCGACTCAGGTATTCTTTTGCCCGACAACCGTATACACGAATCCGGTATCCAAAACCGACGGGGAAAGACCGGCACCCCTGAGTGTTTCGGTGAGTTCCCCGGGTGTGAAAAACGTCGATGCGAATCCGAAGACGTGTTCTCCGAGAACGAGTCCTCGTCCGCGGACGGTCGACGGGTCGAAATCCCTGATGACGAAGACGCCCCCGTCCCGGAGAACTCGCTCCACCTCCGATACGACGGTCGGCAGGTCGGGGAAGTGGTGAACGGCGTCGACGGAGACGATGCCGTCCACGCTATCCGAGCGAAGCGGGAGCGACCGAACGTCCCCTCGAATCGCCGGGAGCGAATGTGTCCTGGCTTGTTCGAGCATCGGGCGGCTTCCGTCCAGGACGGCCGCATTTTGGGAGAGCGCCCTCGCCGCACGGCCCGTTCCCCCTCCCAGGTCGAGAACCACTTGAATCGGCCCATCGGCCAACTCCAGCCCGGAACGGAGTGGATCCGGATCCGTTCCCGGTAACAGGAGGTCGTAGACGGGGGCGAACCGGTCGAAGTAGGGCACGTCGTGCACCGTGCGGGAAACAGGGCGCCGGACCTTTAAGAACCGATCGCCATGGGCAATTCTATGGAGTTCGCCGTCCTGGGGTGGCCGGAGGACGAGGTCCAACTCGACCTCGATCACCGTCGGTTCGCCTACGCTGGGAAGTTCGTCATGACGAATACCGGGAAAGCAGTCGCGAGGGAGGACGGGGCCGTCGTCGCCGCTATTTCCTTCAACGCGGACCGGACCGAGCAATCCCTCGGCTGGTTCCGTTACGTGACGGTCGCCGAGGAGCGGCAGGGCGAGGAGATCGGACCCCGCCTCGCGAATTGGACTGCGTCCCACCTCCTGTCGGAGCGGTTCGATCGGATCCGTATTGCCGTCAACAATCCGGTGGCGTACCACGCATTGTACAAAGCTGGATTCGGATTCACGGGAAAGGAGACTGGCATCGCCGAGGTGGTTCTCGAACGACCCGCCGATCGGGACTCCGCATTGTACGTTTCGGGGCTCGAGCGATTCATGGACCGCGATTTTCCCCCGGACATGGAATCGTTTCTCCGAAAGCGACTCGACGCGGGTACACCCCCGCCACCGATTTCCAGCCAGGACGAAGAGGCTGAAGGTTAAATCGCCGGGGACCGCACATCGTATCAATGGGAAACGCGGATCTTCGACAGTTGGCCGTTATCGAGTCTGTGCGCTATGACGAACTCGACGGGTCGGTCGTGGCGGTGGACGCGCACAACTGGCTCTATCGGTACCTCACCACGACGGTGAAATTCACCGCCGAAGACGTGTACACGACAGGCGACGGAGAGGAAGTCGCCAACCTCATCGGGATCGTCCAGGGGCTTCCGAAGTTCTTCGAGCACGATCTGACTCCGGTCTTCGTCTTCGATGGCGGCGTGACGGAACTGAAAGAGGAGGAGGTAGAGGAACGCCGGGACGCCAGGGCGGAAGCCGAAGCCCGCATGGAAGAAGCGAAGGAGCGGGGGGACCGGATCGAAGCCGCCCGCCTGGAATCCCAGGCCCAGCGCCTGACACCGGTCATCCACCGGACGACACGCGAACTGTTCGACCTGCTTGACGTCCCGTACGTCGAAGCGCCAGCGGAAGGCGAAGCCCAGGTCGCCTTCATGGCCAGACAGGACCCGGCTGTCGATTACGCCGGGAGCGAAGATTACGATACACTCCTGCTCGGCTCGCCGCTCACCCTCAGGAAATTGACGACCCGCGGCGACCCGGAACTGATGGACTTCGAGGCGACGCTCGAACGCCACGGGATCACCTGGAGCCAACTCGTGGACGTCGGAATTCTATGCGGGACGGATTTCAACGACGGCCTCCCCGGGTACGGTCCCAAGACCGCCCTGAAGGCTGTAAAAGAGCAGGGGGATCTCTGGGGCGTCCTGGACGACGAAGACGCCTACATCGATCACGCCGATCGAATCCGCCACCTCTTCCTCGACCCGGACGTGACCGAGGACTACACCTTCGAGACGACGACTGACCCTGACCTCGAAGGGGCCCGACGGTACGTGACGGAGACCTACGAAATCCCCTTCGACGAAGTCGAGCGCAGTTTCGAGCGGATCGAGGAGGCCGTTACTCAAACTGGACTCGACCAGTTCACCTGAGCGGGAGGGGGGAGCTTCTCTCGCAGCGATCAATTACTGCGTCCGTACCTCGCATTACCATTTGCGAAATCTGTAACTCGTATCTACCATTCGCTCCATCCTTCGATTGAAGCGAAGACCCGTAGTATTCGTAACTCATTTCTCACTCTCCGGTGGATTGTTTCGCACCCTCCAGTGAAACGATACATTACTAGTGCTTCCCCGGCCGAACATCGATCGAACCATTCAGTCGGTTTTACCTTGTCGGCTCACAAACCGGGAGATATGACGGAAGACGAGTACCGCATCGAAACCGACAGCCTCGGCGAGATGCGCATTCCGGCCGACGCGTACTGGGGAGCCCAGACACAGCGAGCAATCGAGAACTTCCCGATAAGTGAGGAGACGTTCGATCGTCGGTTCATCCGCGCCCTCGGCGTGGTGAAGAAAGCTGCCGCGATGGCGAACCGCGACCTCGAGACCATCCCGACGGACATCGCCGAATCGATCGTGGACGCGGCTGACGAGGTGATCGCTGGCGACCTCGACGACCAGTTCCCGGTCGACGTGTACCAGACCGGGTCAGGAACGTCGACGAACATGAACGCGAACGAGGTCATCGCGAACCGCGCGACCGAGCGTTCCGGCGGTGAAATCGGGTCGAAAGAGATTCACCCGAACGACCACGTGAACTTCGGCCAGTCCTCGAACGACGTCATTCCCACGGCCATGCACGTCGCGGCACTCGAGGCGGTCGTAAACGACGTGGAACCGGCCCTCGAGACGCTCCACGACGCACTGGAGGAGAAAGAAGCCGAGTTCGACGACGTCGTCAAAACGGGGCGGACCCACCTGCAGGACGCGACGCCCATCCGTCTCGGACAGGAGATGAGCGGGTATCGGACCCAGATCGAGAAGGGACTCGTCAGGATCAAGAACGCGAAATCCCATCTCCGGGAACTGGCACTCGGTGGAACGGCCGTGGGGACCGGACTCAATACCCATCCGCGATTCCCGAAACTCGCCGCCGAGTACGTGAGCGAGGAGACCGGATTGCAGTTCCGCGAGGCGGACAACCACTTCGAGGCCCAGGCGGCCCACGATGCGATGAGCGAGGCCCACGGTGCGTTTCGGACCGTCGCCGGGTCGCTCGATAAGATCGCAAACGACCTCCGACTCATGGCCTCTGGACCGAGAAACGGGTTGAACGAGGTCGAACAACCGGAGAACCAGCCGGGATCCTCGATCATGCCTGGGAAGATCAATCCAGTGATCGCCGAGTCGATCAATCAGATCCACAAGGAGATCGTGGGAAACGACGCGACGATTTCGGCGGGTGCTGCCTCGGGACAACTCGATCTCAACCTGTACAAACCCATCGTGGCGAACGATTTCCTCGAATCAGCCCGCCTGCTCGCGAACGGCAGCGAGGTCTTCGCGGAGAAATTCGTCGCGAAACTCGACGTGGACCGGGCGGCATGCCAGTCCCAGGTCGAACGGAGCATGGCCCTCGCAACCGCGCTGAATCCCTCCATCGGATACGATCGAGCCACTGAGGTCGCGAAAATGGCGCTTGAAGAGGACAAAACGGTCCGTGAGGTCGTCGTCGAAAAAGGATACCTGACCGAGGAGGAAGCAGCAAAAATCGTCGACCCGGCCGCGATGACCGAACGCGGCATTTTGGGCGAGGAGTAACCCGGTCGCTTCCGTCGAAACATCGTCCGGTTCCGGCGGGTCTCGAATCGGGCCCGGGCCGAAAGCCTGTCGTCCGGCGCATTATATACTGTGGTTTTCTCCTCGCGTGTGCGTCGGGATTCGGGGTGACGGGTGTCGGAGTGACGGCAGTCACGGTACCGGAGTCAGGATGACGGGTGTCGGAGTGACGGCAGTCACGGTATCGGAGCCAGGATGACGGGTGTCGGAGTGATACCGTCGGTCGTCTTCCTCCAGCACAGATGGTTTGACGGCAGAAATACGGCGTCTGACCCAAACCGGGGTACGGCGCATCATTTGACGAGGGTCTTGGGTCACTACCGCACCTTCCCGCCAGACCGATTCCCAGCCTTCATTACTCGCGCCATCGGTTACTGGATATGGAGCGTCTCAATCCCCGCGTCCAGGTAGTCTGGGCGGTCCTCGCGCTTCTCGTCTCACTGGTCGTCGGGGCCATTGCCGGGGGAGCAGTCTGGTACTTCCTCGACCGAAATCCGTCCATCGGTGCCGGGATTTTCCTCGTCCTCGCCGTGGTCGGAATCGCACATGGCGTGATGCGGTATCGGATCTGGCGGTTTGACGTTCAGGAGGACGCACTCCTTCTCCAACGGGGTGTACTGACCCGTGTCCGGACCGTCGTCCCCTTCGTTCGCGTCCAGCACGTCGACACCCAGCGAAACCCGATCGAGCGGGTTGCGGGCCTGAGTCGCGTGGTCGTGTACACAGCAGGCACCCGGGGAGCAGACGTGACTATTCCCGGTCTCCGGCCGGATCGTGCAAGCGAGTTACAGAAACGACTCCGGACGCTCGCGGGGGAACGAGAGACTGACGACGCCGTATGAAACTTCACCCGCTCACTGTCGTGCTTCGGGGAGGCGGAAGCGCCCTGGGGGCTGGAGTCGGCGGATTCGTTTTCGGGAATCTCGTCGGTTCGTTTCTTCCCCTCGGGAACGCGACCCCACTGGGAGGATCGCTCTACGGGGTGTTCATGGCAGTCCTCTTCGCTTCGGGCGTGTTCGCGTATCACGTCGTGTACTACCGGCGGTTCGAATACGATCTCACCGACTCCACCCTCGACATTCGATCCGGCGTCCTCTCCCGACGCGAACGGGACATTCCACTCGGTCGGGTCCAGAACGTCGACATCAAACGGACGATCGTCGTTCGGGTGCTCGGTCTCGCAGCGATCAACGTCGAAACGGCTGGTGGTGGGTCGACCGAGGCCCAACTCAGGTACGTCGAGTATACCGAAGCGAAACGCCTCCAGGAGGAAATTCGCCGTCGAAAACGCCGACTCGAGAGACGTGATTCGGGAGAACCTGAAGAAGAGGAGGTGCCGGCGGAAGAGCCAACGATGCTCTTCGAACTCGACGACTGGGACCTCATTCGGTATAGCGTTCTTTCGTTCGATCCACGGGTCCTCTCCATCCTCTTCTTCGCGGTCCCTTCCGGGTTTCCCGTGGCAATTCCACGATTCGAGACCGCGTCGGGCACACTCATATTTGTATTTACAGTCCTCGGGGCACTCCTCGCTGGAGTGGGTATCTGGCTCACCAGCGCCCTGGCGAGGTTCGTCCGATTCTACGGGTTCACCTTGCACCGAGTCGACGACGAGTTGCGGTACGAACGTGGCCTCCTCCAGCGATACGACGGCAGCATCCCGCTTGGAAAGATCCAGACGCTGGCAATCGAGGAGAACGTACTGATGCGTCACTTCGACCTCGCGTCGCTCTCCATCGAAACGGCGGGATACGCACCTGGATCGACCCCATCCGGTGGTTCAGAAGCCGCTGTTCCGCTTGCGAATCGCGAGCAGTTAGTCGAGTTGGCCAGATCCATCGAACCGTTCGACGACCCGGACCTCACACAGCCCGTGCCGCGAGCCAGGCGGCGGTACGCTATCAGGTACGCGCTTGTCGGAGCGGTGGTCGTCGGCCTCGGAGTCCTCGTTGACAGATTCCTGATCGCCATCCCCTGGTATCTCCTGTTCGTCGTTTTCCTCGGCGTCCCGGTTGCCGCCCGGAAAAAATGGATACACCGTGGCTATGCGCTTCCCGAGGGATACGTCGTTACCCGAAACGGATTCTGGCGTCGGACGACGCGAATCGTTCCGGATTTCAGGATCCAGACGGTCATCGAGCGCCAGACCGTCTTCCAGCGTCGGTGGGGGCTCGGCTCGGTGATCGCGGATACGGCAGGGGCGCAACGGTATTTAAAGGGAGACGCAACTGCGTACGACCTCGACGGAAAAACGGCGACAACAGTACGGGACCGGCTCGGAGATCGACTCCAGGACGCGATCACGGGAACTGACGACGAGGACTCTCGGCGAGACTGAACGATTTTTACCCCTCCCCCACCACGACCCGCATAATGAGTGATCTGGACTACGAATCGCTGGGGCTTATCGCCGGACTCGAGATCCATCAGCAACTCGATACGGCGAGCAAACTCTTCTGTGACTGCCCGACCCTCCTCAGGGACCCGGAGGAGTCGGATCGAACGTTCCATCGGTACCTCCACCCCACGCGGAGCGAACTCGGTGAACTCGACGAGGCCGCCGTCGAGGAGAGCATGATCGAACGGGAATTCGAGTACCTGGCATACGATACCACCTGTCTCGTCGAAGAGGACGACGAACCGCCGCACCGCCTCGACGAAGAGGCACTCTCCGTCGCGCTCCAGATCGCGACGTTGCTCGACATGACCGTCGTCGATCAGGCACACGTGATGCGAAAGGTGGTGATCGACGGGTCGAACACGTCGGGATTCCAGCGGACTGCCCTCCTCGCCAACGACGGGGACATTCACACGAGCGAGGGGCCAGTTGGTATCGACGACATGATGCTCGAGGAAGAGAGCGCGAAGCGAATCGAAGAGACGGACACCGGCGTCAGGTACAGTCTCGACCGACTGGGCATTCCCCTCGTGGAAATCGGAACCGACCCCGACATTCGAAGTCCCGAACAGGCCAGAGAAGCTGCCGAACGGATCGGGATGCTCCTCCGTTCGACGGGAGCTGTCAAACGGGGCCTGGGAACGATCAGACAGGACGTCAACGTCTCCATCGAAGAGGGGGCACGGATCGAACTGAAAGGGATCCAGAGCCTCGAGGACATCGACGACATCGTCCGTCACGAGGTCGAACGCCAGGTGGCACTTCTCGACATCGCGGACAGACTCGAAGAGCGGGACGCCGAAGTGGGCCAGATCCAGGACGTCTCCGCTGTGTTCGAGGAAACCGAGAGCGGGGTGATTTCGGGTGCCCTGTCCTCAGGCGGGACCGTGTGGGCAGTCCCGCTTTACGGCTTCAATGACATCGTCGGGGAAGAAATCCAACCGGGACGGCGCCTCGGGACAGAATTGTCGGATCACGCAACGCGACACGGGGCGGGTGGGATCTTCCATACTGACGAACTACCCGCGTATGGGATCACCGCTGAGGAGGTCGCGAATCTCGAGGAAACGGTCAATGC
The DNA here is from genome assembly GCA_042216905.1 of Halodesulfurarchaeum sp. Lineage (GTDB taxonomy): Archaea > Halobacteriota > Halobacteria > Halobacteriales > Halobacteriaceae > Halodesulfurarchaeum. Next base: position 16,450 of record JBDGTL010000069.1, on the reverse strand, counting down.
GGGCACCGAGGACGCGGTCGCTCTCGTTGCTGCCGATCCCGAAATCGCCGAACAGGCGATCCAGGCTGTTGCGGACCGGGCCCGCTCCGCACTCGAGGGAGTCCCGGAGGAAACGCGTGGCGCGAGGGAGGACGGAACTTCCCAGTACCTCCGGCCACTTCCCGGGGCCGCGCGGATGTACCCGGAGACGGACGTCCCGCCGGTCGAACCCGATCTCGCCGAAATCGAGGAACCTGAACTCCTGACCGAGAAGGTGGACCGGTACGTGAGCGACTACGACCTCGACGAGGGCCTCGCGAATCAAGTCGCGTTCGGAACTCGGTGGGAATTCTTCGAGGACGCCGTCGATATGGGAGTCGATCCGACCCTGGCCGCCCAGACCCTCGAGTCGACCGTCACCGAACTCCGGCGAGACGACGTTCCGGTCGAGAACCTCGACTCGAGGCACTTCGAGGAGACGTTTTCACTGGTCCTCGACGGTGAACTCGCGAAGGAAGGGATTCCAGACCTCCTGTCGGCGTTCGCCGAAAACCCCGACCGTTCCGTCGAAGCGGCCGTCGATGCGGCGGACGTGGGTGCGGCCGAACGAGCGGAGGTGCGAGCGGCCGTCGAAACCGTGGTCGAGAGAAACGAGGAGCAGGTTTCCGAGGAGGGCATGGCCGCATTCTCCGGGCTGATGGGAGAGTGTATGGCCGAACTCCGCGGAAAGGCAGACGGGGAAGTCGTAAGCGACATCCTTCGTGAAGAAATCCAGAAACGGACCTGAGAAGAGCCCTCCCCCACTTCCCGCAATCCAATTCACGGGACAAACATACCGAAATGATTCCCATTCAGAGAACCCCTCCGAACGACCTTGGCCGGGCCCCTCCGAACGACCTTGGTCGCCCCCCCCCAGAACTGCCCTACCCAGGCTCACGTGACGGCGCGTATCCCGATACGCAGCCCAATCGCTTCGAACCGAATGAGACTCACTCCTCGTCGGTTTCGAACGTATTCACAGCCCGACGCATGACACCTCTGAGCGTCACGATTTCACGTCCGGTGGGGTGAGTTCGACCGATCAATCGCCTGATGAGGCGCATGGTTTTCTCCCGTTTTTCCTCGGGGTGATCGATGTCCTCGAGGAAGGACCTGAAGTGATCGTAAAAGCGTTCGATCTCCTCCTCACTCGCCCGCGAGTGTCGTTGGTCCGGGAGTTGCGTCTCACCCATCGCCAATTCGCGCAATTCGTAGAGGGCGATGGTTGCGGCCTGCCCCAGGTTGAGGACCGGATACTCGCGGTCCGCCGGTATCGCGCACACCCGATCGAGGCGGGCCAGTTCCTCGTTTTTCAGGCCATTCGATTCCCGGCCGAACACGAGTGCAACCTGGGCCTCGATTCCGTCGAGTTCCTCCCGGAGAGAACCCGGCGTCACGAACGGAAACCGGACGTGGCTCGACCCGTCCTCGTTCGTCACCGCCGTGAACCCCACTGTATAATACGACGTGACGACCTCGTCGAGTGTCACCGTTCGGGCGTTCGGCAACACGTCGTTTCGGGCCCGGCCCGCGAACCCGTAGGCCTCACCGTCCGGGTCGAGTTCGGGCGGATCAACGAGCAGGAGGTCGGAATACCCGAAGTTCTTCATCGAGCGCGCGATGGTCCCGACGTTTCCGGGTGTCTTCGCGTCGACGATGACGACCACTGGTTGATTGGCCGATCCGCCCGACCCCTCGGAATCCATACCGCTCTGTATTCACCAGCGAACAAAAAGGACCAGGTCATCGATTGGAATGAACGGCCTCGATGACGAGCGATTCAACCCGTTCCACTAGAAGAACTCCGCCGCCTCGGACGCGTACGTTTCCGGGGAGACATCGACGATGGCTTCCCGGTGAATCGTCTCGAAAAAGGTCGCATCGCTCCAGTAGTATCGATCGAACACCGATCTGGCCACCACGTCGACGATGGGCCGCATCGCCGGTTCGTCCTGGACGAGGTGCACGGCAAGATTGAAACTATTCAGTCCCACGTCGTCGTAGTAGGAGAGAACGTTCTGTACCCCGGATGCGATGCCGTCGATCATTTCTGAATCTGCGTCTGGCACGTCGACTGTCTTCCCGATTCCGAGAACATGACGATGGTGACGGGGAGCGAACGGTGCGATCCACTCGACAGCGTCCGTCCGTCCGATAAATCGGGGCGATTGTTCCTCCGTCGCCGCGAGGTCGCCGAAGAAATCTCCGTCTGACTCCGCGTCGTACGTTCTGGCTTCCGAGAGCCGTCGTCGCTGCGCGTTGGTCCCCCTGTCGTCGACGACCGTCTGGAGGTGCGGGTGAACGATGCTCGACCCGGCCGGCCGAAGGTAATTCATGTTGATCGACCCGATTGTCGCCTCTGGATCGTGCTCGAAGACGGCGGTAAGATAATCGATAGCGGCCCGGAAGCCGTCCTGGAAGATATCCTCGGTGAAGTCCCCGAGGGGCACGTAGTGAGCGTCGGTCAACACGACCACGTTCGAGTGCGATCCGTAGGGATTCAGGTTCGGGAACGAGGTTGCCTCTCCCTCGTGACCACGGTCCACACCCACGAAGTCGGGATACATCGGCGTCGCGTCCTCCACCATGTCGGGACAGAAGAAACAGCCCTCGTCGTTCGCTATGACCTCCTCGATATCCGGTTCCGAGTCTGGAAGGACGAAACTCTCCGGAACGATCCTCGATTGTTCCCCGGTGAGGGGGTCGGTTCTGATCGTAACATCCACTGTCGTTTCCTCGAAGTCCTCGAGTGGACTGTAAAAAGTGGCTGTCTGGGTTGACTGGTCGAACTCGATGTCCATGCCCGGGCCCACGAGGGGCTATCGCAAAAAGATAGCCCGCGAGATTGGTGCCCCATTGCCCTGGACCCCGAAATCCATCGATGTCCTCGACCCATTTGGCCCACCATTGCTATCGACTCTCGTGGCCCGGTTTCCGGTCCCCACCACACACCGATCGAATCGGTTTTATCATATCAGGGAACAGTCATTTCGACCGATAGAATCGTATATCGACGAGCGGTCGCGATCCCGGTTCGGGATGGGGAACACGAGAAAACTTATACCAGATGCGGATATACCCTCGGATGGAGGCCGGACCCCGTTGGGTAGGGGTACACAATGGGGGTTCCCGGCTTAAACCAGGGTTCCTACATATTTTGAACTCGTAGCGGTGCCCATGGAATTCGAGGAATGGGAGCCCATTTACGAGCGTCTCCTTCAGGATTTCGGCTATGACCGTGGCGCCGACTGCCGTGCCAGGGACGTCCTCTCCCGATACGTAACGCCCTTCGATACGGGACGGCTGTCCGTCGCGGGAAACACTGTCGCTATCGCGGGCGGGAGTCCCTCGCTTGCCGACGAACTCGAGGCAGTCGAAGCGGCGGATTTCGTCATCGCTGCCTCGACTGCGGGAGACGTTCTCCTCGAGGCAGGCGTGTCATTCGACCTGCTCGTCACCGACCTCGATAAGACACCGGAAACGGCGATCGACATGAGTCACACAGGCATCCCGGTCGCAGTCCACGCTCATGGAGACAACGTCAACATGATTCGACGTCACCTCCCGAAGTTCGATTCGGAAAACGTCCTGGGGACGACCCAGGCCGCGCCCGTTCATCCCGTCCAAAACTTCGGCGGGTTTACTGACGGAGACCGTTCTGCGTTCATCGCCGACCACTTCGGAGCCGGTTCGCTCGTCTTTCCGGGCTGGGATCTCGAAGATACGAGCGTCTCGAAAAACAAGCAACGGAAACTGTCGTGGGCAGAGCGCCTTCTCTTCCTCCTCGAGGAACGACGGGAAGAACGGTTCGATATCCTCGACTCTCGACGCGAGCGACTCCGGTCACTGTGAGTCGGACCCGTTGTACCAGGGGAGTTACAGTCTTCCCAGCGTAGTGCCAGGTCGTCTGCAAAAACGAAGACCGTACTATCTGCAAAATCGAAGACGGGAATTTTGCGAAATTCGCGAGAGTAATCGTTCCCTTGGGACGCGAATACGTCTCCCCAGTCCCCTCCCCCAATGAACTTCCTCCGTGCACCGAGGGTGTCAACGAGATCGAGGTTCGACTCGAAAAATGCCGGGTATCGCCACATCGATCAACTCCCGACTGGCAGTCGAGTATCCGGGTCGAAACGCCAGAGAGTCGTTCCACGGAACCGCTCGAGAACTGGACGGGCTACCTGTGCTGGGCCGTCCGGTGATACATTATATTGATTGTATCCGTCAACGCTTCGTTCGTCACGGTGGTACCTAACCGGTCCCGACGCATATGTGTCGCTCCTCGAGATTGTTCCCCGTCGAAAACCGAAGAAACCGGCCCTGCCGTCGATTACCCGAAGAGGTCCCCGAGACCCTCTGCAGAGGCCTCGTCTTCCTCCTCTTCGTCTTCTTCGGCTTCTTCCTCTTCGTCGGCACTTTCTTCTGCTTCTTCGTCCGCTTCCGTTTCTGCCTCAGCAGGCTCTGCGGCTGCGGCCCCGCCCGCTGCCGGAGCAGCGGCGGCCTGTTCGATTGCCTCGTCGATGTCCACGTCCTCGAGAGCTGCGACGAGCGCCTTGACCCGGGATTCCTCCACGGTGACGCCCGCGGCGTCGAGGACCGCGGTCAGGTTGTCTTCGTTGATCTCCTCGCCCGATTCGTTCAGGATGAGTGCTGCGTATACGTATTCCATGGTGATTATCCGAACATCGCGCCGAGTCCTTCCCCGCCTGCGTCCTCCGAATCGTCGTCCTCGTCGTCCTCCGCTTCGTCGGCGGTTTCTTCGGCGTCCGGTTGGTCCTCAGTCTGTTCTTCCGTGTCTGTCTCGGTTGTACTCCTCGGCTCGTCCAGGTCCTGCAGTTCCTCCGGGAGCGCTTCCTCGTCCTCGATGGAACTGGCGAGTGCTCTGACCTGCGCGTCGGCCGTCGAAATCAGGTCGTCCACCAGGTCGGGACTTTCGATGGATGCCTGGAGTCCGACGCTCTTGGCCTCGCCAGAGGCCCGTCCGAGTAACGCCGAGACGTTCTGAGACGTCGGGATGGCTGCGTTGACGGAGAGGTTCCAGGCTGCACTTGCGCCCGCCCTGACGTCCGCCTGGTACGCCTCGACGTCGATCTCGAGTTCGTCGGGTTCGAAGAGTATCCCGTCTGAATAGACGGCACGGAGATCGAGGCCGACCTCCTTCGGTTCGATGCCCAACTCCGAGAGGACGTTCGCAACGTCCCCGGTTACGACCTCACCTTCTTCTGCAACCACGCTGTCCTCGAGCACCTTGATCGATCCCTCCTCGATCCGGGCGTTCGCCCCGACGTTCTGAAGGTCACCGACGAAGGGCCCGGGATCCATGCCAGTGTCGCCGGCCGAGATCACGATGTCATCGGGTGCGACCTCGCCGGCACTGATCGGTGCTGGGGTCTTCGATCGCTCGAGTTGTTTGAACAATCCGAACGGGTTGTCGTCGGTACCGACGAGGCCCACGTGTCCCGTAAGGTATGTGGTCAGTTCCTCGAGGCCGTCGTCGACCTCCTCGAGGGCCCGCTCCAGGAGCGTATTCCGGCTCATGCGGATCGTTGCTCGACCGTACAGGTCGGCCCGCATCTCCTGTAATTGCCGGCTCGGAATCCCCTCGAGGTCGACCACGCCGACGGTGTCGTAGGACTCGAGAACCTCGACGAGTTCGGCAACTTCCTGCTTCTTCCACTCGGGGACGTGTTCTGTCGTCCTGGTTGCTTCGGCGTCCATTAGACCACCTCCACGGCGGGGCCCATCGTGGTTTTGACGTACATGCTGTCCACGTTGAGGGGCCCCTTCTCGAGTTCGGCGTGCAGTCGGCGAATGATGACGTCGATGTTGTCGGCGATTTCCTCTGCTGACATGTCTTCGGCACCGACGCGGGTGTGGAAGGTTCGACGGTCTCCACTTCGCAACTGGACGCTGTTCATCATTCGTTCGACGACTTCGACGACGTCGTCGTCGCGTTGCAGCGGCGTCGGCATTTTCCCCCTGGGACCGAGAACGGTCCCGAGGTGTCGGCCGATGTCCTGCATCATGCTTGCCTCGGCGACGAAGAAGTCGGTGTCGTCGGCGAGGTCCTTCGCGGCGTCTTCGTCGTCACCGAGGTCCTCGAGGTCGTCGCTGTCGAGGACGTCGGTCGCCACGTCTCGGGCCCGGACGGCTGTTTCGCCTTCGGCGAATACCACGATGGTGGTGTCCTGTCCGGTGCCGGCGGGCAACACGACGCTCTCGTCGATTCGATTCGACGGATCATTGAGGTCGAGGTCGCGCAGATTCACGGCGAGGTCCACCGTTTCACGGAAGTTCCGCTCGGGGGCCTCCTCGAGTGCGCGATTGACGGCCTCTTCGATATCAGAGTCTGCCATTTTTCACCTCCGTAGTCTACGACCCTGTCGGGTCGGATCTCCTACGGTTCAGTGAAACAGGCGTAGCCTGTCTCGCTCGGAAAAACGGGTCGAAGTGGACTTAAACCCGTCGAAGCGAACCCACGGCAGTCAACGAGGTCTCCCTCGGGGCCCAATCCGTTCTCGGAGTGGTGCTATAACGGCAAAAATAGAAGAATGAGGGAAACTCAATATATAGAGTATATGAGTAAATATTAATTATATTTATACAATATAATCATTATTTGCAATTTATACTATAAAATTAATAATTTACAAATTATATAAAATTCAAAATTTTGCACTCGATGATAAAATAGAACTGAAAAAGTAATTAATAATAATAACGATAATAATATTAATAATAATAACAATAATCAGGATAAAATAACTATACTAATAATAATACTAATACTTATAATAATAACGATAATGATGATAAAATAACAATACTAATAATAATACTAATACTAATAATAACGATAATGATGATAAAATAACAATACTAATAATAATACTAATACTAATAATAATACTAATAATAATAATTACATCATATTGATGGTGTGAAACACAAATTGTGACATTCAAACATCAAAATTGTCCCACTTTAAATATGGAAAATGAATACGACTCAATTGTGGCCCGGTCTGTATTCGATTTCACAGTATCCCCACCAACAGGCCCCATTCGGAAAACCACAAACTACGCGTCGGGGAGCGGTCGAATCCACGGATATCCGCCCGGCGTCCCAGAAACGAAGTAGTTACTGTGCCTCGGCCTCGTCGAGAAGCACGTCATCGTACTTCCCGGCATCGACCTTCTCTTTGAAAGTCCGAGCGTCCTCACCTTCGATGGTTACGCCGAGGGACACACACGTTCCCGCGACTTCCTTGACGGCCTGTTTCGTATCGTAGGCGAGGAGGTCCGAGAGTTTCTGTTCCGCGATCGTCTGTACCTGTTCGATCGAGAGGTCGGCAACGAACTCGGTATCGGGACGACCGCTTCCGGTTTCAAAACCTGCTTCGTCCTTGATGAGCGCGGCCGTCGGGGGAACTCCGACTTCGATCTCGAAGGACCCGTCTTCTTCGTACTCGATCGTAACCGGGACTTCCGTGCCGTCGAACGCAGAAGTCTGCTCGTTGATCGCCTGAACGACCGCCTGGACGTCGACCGGCGTCGGACCGAGTTCCGGTCCGAGTGGGGGGCCCGGATCGGCGTTGCCGCCCGGGACGAGAATCTCGATAGTTTCGGCCATACCCATCGCAAGACGATGAGTAATTTTAACGCTTGTCTTTTCGTGACCGATCGAGAGACCAGTCACTACCAGTGAATTACTCGCGGAAAAACGAATCAGCGGGTTTTCAGTTCCCTTCGCACGGAACCGCGTCCTCGCCCGTATACTCGGTCCAGCGTCCGCATTCGTCACAGGGGTGAATCGAACCCTGGACTTCGACACAGGCGCCGAACCCGTCGCCCGATTGGTCGGGGACGTAATTTACGCAGTTCCCACAGTGTTTCCCGGATTTCGGCGTATGGCCGAAACTGACAGCACGCTTCTCGTACTGGGGAGTGTCGGGACGGGTCGTTCCACCCAGCGATTTCGCATTCGCCTCTGCGTCGTCAACCGCACCACTGTCGGGGTGGGGAACTTTGTGATTGGCCTCAGGGACCTGATTGCCAGCGCACCCTGCGACTGCCGCCACAGCAGCCGTTCCTGCCATTTTCAAATATGCCCGTCTGTCTGCACTAGGTCGATCACTCGACATGCACGTGCCCTGTTTTCGAATGATCGATAAAACAGTTTGGAAATCCATTCGATACCGGATCACACCGCCTGGGTCCGATTACGGGAGGTTCATCCCCTGCCGGCTCAAGAACCTCGAGACCTGTTTGATGACGACCGGGGAACCGATGATCCGAGCGTCCTCCTCGGATTCGTGGATCGTCACCGTGAACTCTTCTTCGATCTCTGGTCTGACCTCCTCCAGGGAATCTCTCGGGAGGACGATCTGGGTACTGTCCCGGAGATTCGAGGGGTCCGTCATCGGACATATGTGCCGAGAGAGATGGTATGAACGTATCGAAATATACCGACCAGACGGCGAAGGACAGGCTTTTCGGCGCGCCTGCGATACTGGCGAACGATGGGCCTCGAGGAGGAGATCGAAGCGCTCGAGCAGGAAATCGCCGAGACCCCATACAACAAGTCGACGGAGGAACACATCGGCCGGCTCAAGGCGAAACTGGCCGATAAAAAAGAGGAACTCGAACAACGACAATCCTCGAGTGGTGGCGGTGGTGGGTACGCCGTCGAACAAACTGGCGATGCAACCGTGGCGCTGGTCGGATACCCGAGCGTGGGAAAATCCACGCTGATCAACGCACTGACGAATGCGGATAGCGACGTCGGCGCGTACGAATTCACGACCCTGGACGTTAATCCAGGGATGCTCAAGTATCGGGGGGCCGACATTCAACTCCTCGATGTCCCAGGGCTCATCGAAGGTGCGGCCTCGGGCCGGGGCGGCGGGCGTGAAGTCCTGTCCGTCGTTCGCACGGCTGACCTCCTTCTCATTATGGTGTCGGTCTTCGAGGTGGACCAGTACGAGGCCATTGCCCGGGAACTCTACAACAATAAGATCAGACTCGATACCGACCCGCCGAGCGTCAGGATTACGAAAAAGGGGAAGGGTGGAATCGACGTCAACGCCACGGACGAGTTGGGCCTCGATCACGGGACGGTCAAAGAGGTCCTTCGGGAGCGTGGGTTCGTCAACGCGGACGTTACAATTCGCGGTGATCCGGACATCGACGAGTTGATCGACGGCGTGATGGACAACCGGGTGTACCTGGATTCACAGGTCGTCGTCAACAAGGTCGATCTGGTAGACGACGCGTACCTCGAGACCGTCAGAGAGGAATTGAAAGCTGCGGGTACGGATCCGACAGACGCACTCTTCATCAGCGCCGCCGAGGAACGAGGACTCGAGGCCCTCAAAGACCGCCTCTGGGACCGACTTGGCCTCATCCGGATCTACCTGGACAAACCGGGACGCGGCGTCGACTACGAGGAACCACTGATCGTTCGAGAAGGCGAAACCGTCGACGACGCGCTCCGGAAACTCGGCGGCTCGTTCGACGAACGGTTTCGGTTCGCCCGCGTGACCGGACCGAGTGCCAAACACGACGGACAACAGGTCGGGCGGGATCACGAACTGGAAGACGAAGACGTTCTCCGTATCGTCGCTCGTCGATGAGGGGGTTCGTATGGAGGACTGTATATCGGTCAGTGCGTAGTCGGTGATGTATCCTCACGATCCTCGTATTATAATACGTTTCCTGGCACGTCGGCGACGGCCTCGAGCGCCTCGGCCTCGACGTGGTGAAGGTCGCCGGGTATCAGGAGCAAGTGAAGGGGGCCCCCGAAATCCTCGTCTGCGAGTGTGGACAACCGGCCGCCACGGACGAGCGGATCAGGACTCCCGGCCCGGGCGACGACGACCCCGAGTGCGCCCTCCTCCCACTCGTCTGCAAGGAGGGACGCGGCCGTATGGCCGTCCATATATTCCGTAGACTCGGCTTTGATGTCGAGGTAGACGAGCGTGTGCAGTCCCCGCGCTCGGTTGTCCTCGATAGTCTCGATAACGCTGTCCGGGACGCGCCCTCCACCATGGGCCCGGGGAAACGGCAGGGTCGTCGCCTTCCCGAACCGGTAGTTCTGGAGACCGGTGAGGCTGCTCGCTGCGGCCTGGGCGGTCGTCCCGTGGACCACCTGAGTTTCTATTCCCCGGTCGATTGCACGGAGTCGGAGGTCGACGTGAGTAGTCGATATCATCGGATCTCCAGCCGTGAGGAAGGCGACGGCCCCCGTCTCGGCCCCGGACAGGATCGGCTCGGGATCCTCTTCCACACCCGCCCGGTCGCGGACCTCGATCTGGATCCCGTGGGCCGATTCGAGATCCGAGACCGTCGTCCCGAAGAGCCGACTCGTGTAAAATTCCGCGAAACACCGGTCGGCGTCCTGGATCGCATCGCGCCCGGCGACCGTGATCGAGCGCTCGTCCCAGAGCCCGAGCCCCACGAACGTGAGCATACGGGTCCTCGTTCAGGGGCCGCTGTAGTCGTTTCGGACGCGTCCCGTGGAAACGTCACCGATATACCAGCTCCCCGAGAAATAGAACCCATGACCGTGTCGTGTGTCCGAGTCGAGCGAGAGGCCGGCGAGACCACCCGACAGCGTCTCGAGGAGGCAGGCCTCCTCTCCGAGACACACGACATCGCCGTCGACGGTGAGGACCTCTACATTCCAGTGACCGAGGCCTCGGCTGTCCCGGACGACCTCGAGGTGGTCCAATTCGACGCACCGCTCCGGGAGACCCGGACGATGCCGGAGGACATCCTCGGATTTCAACCGAGTTACGAACGCCTTGGAGAAGTGGTCATCATCGACGAGGACGATCCAGAGCGGGCGAGAAAAATCGCGGGGGCCATTATGGATTCGGACCTGCCGGTCGAGACGGTAATGAACAAAGCGTCGAAAGTGAAGGGACGAGAGCGGGTGCGCGACTGGGACGTCCTGGCCGGAGATGGGACCGAGGCGACCCATCGCGAATACGGTTCGGAGTTTCGTCTCGACCTCACAACCGTGTACTTTTCACCCAGGCTGGCAACGGAGCGCCATCGGGTCGTCGAGCAGGTGTCTGCGTCCGAACGCGTCTTCGATATGTTTGCCGGGGTCGGACCGTATGCAATTCCGATGGCAAAGAAGGGTGCGACGGTCGTCGCGACGGACATAAACGCTGATGCGATCCGCTATCTTCGCGAGAACGCGGAGCGAAACGACGTGTCAAATTCGGTCACGGCGATCCACGGGGACGTGCAAGCGGTCGCTTTGGACTACGAGGACTACGCCGACCGAGTGGTGATGAACCTCCCACACTCCGCTGCCGATTTCCTGGACGCGGCTATTCAGTTGGCGGGGGCCGAGTGTACGGTGCACTACTACGACATCCAGCACGAGGAAGATCCGTTTGGCCCCGGGAAGAGCGCTATCGAAGCGGCCGCAGGATCCGAATACGACGTTTCGGTCGAGACCGAGCGAATCGTCCGGACCTACGCTCCACACGAGGTCAACGTGGTGCTGGACGTTCGGTTGACTGCCCGCTGATTCGGAACGCTTATTGTTTCCATCTGGTTATCGATTCGTACGTGCCGGTGTAGCTCAGACTGGCCAGAGCGATTCCTTCGTAAGGAATATGCCGAGGGTTCAAATCCCTCCACCGGCTTTTGACCTTAGGTTCAAAGCCTACATTTTCTACGTCTCTTCATAGTGGAGGTGTCGGGGCGTGAGCGCCGACGCCGAGCGCCCATAACCGATCTCGCCGCTCGCGAGGGGCTCCCCGTCGAGAGACTCGACGAAGAGGGGCTTACTGTCAGCGTCGATAACAACCCGGACCGGAGTCTCGTTCTCTTCGAATCCGACTCGGGCAGTCGAGTCTTCGCCGTGATCTCCGACCGGTCCGTCTCGCGTAAAACGATCGTCCCGTCGGGAGGCAGGGGTACGGTGTTGGGCATACCAGGCTTCCCCACCACCCGCGCCGGAACGCGGGCGCCACCTGTATCGTTTCACAGGCGTCCTCAAATGATGCGCGATCAACCTGACGGATCGAAATCGGTAGGTATCGGTTGCTCTCCGCCGACCGATTTACATATCAGTATTAGTAAATAGCATCTGCCGATGGCTACTCGGAACGGCCGAACGGTCTATGATCTGGTGACTGACTCATATCGGAGATGGCTCGTCGAACTCGGTGGGGGAGAATTCGTTCGGGCTCTCCGTGCCGGCCGAGATTGCCGTGGAAGAGGGGTTCGAAGCCGGGCAGGAACACGTCATCAAAGAGGACGACGACGAGGCCGAGGCGATTTTCGAAGTTCACGGGCCATCCGAGTGAATCTGGATGATTTGGAGGGGGTCATATCTCATCCGTGACTGCCGATACCACTTCTGCCGGTTTTTCCGTGATGTTTATCGAAAAATTCTGGTCGCGTTTCAGAAGGGTCTAGAGTTTGGTCGTGACGATTCACCGGATGCGTCGAATCTCTCCTTGCTGGGTTGTCCGTAGGCGGGGAGATACCCTCGCCGGTGGTCGAATCGGCCGGTGGCATTCGGCAGGCTAGCACTCGAAGAGGTGTTGGTACCGTGGACCTCGAACTGGATCGAGCGGGTGATGGGAGAGATCTCCAAGCGGTGTCAGGATCAGTAAATGAGTTGGACAACGATGGGGTTGGATTCGGTGCTCGGGTTCATTCTCACAAGAACAACAAATCCAGCAGCATTCGAGCGATTTAAATGCGAAATGACGCATCGATCCGACCAAACTGTATCTCAACGGAGGTGTCAGGGGACCGTGCCAGAGGAAATTCTATACCGAACTGAAACGGGGGACAGCATTGAGTCAACGTTATCCCTTCAGATCCCTGAGAGACGGTCATGCAGGTCCTCCTGACGGGAGCAACCGGGTTCGTCGGCCAAGCACTGGTTCGGCCCCTCCTGGAACGCGGATATGCCGTCCGGGCCCTCACTCGAGATCGATCGAAGGGCATCGAAATGCTCGATCCACGAGTCGAGGTCGTGGAAGGAGATATGTTAGCGCCGGATACGCTGAACGGCGTCTTCGATGACGTAGATGTGGCGTTCTACCTCATTCATTCCCTACAGACTGGCGGGGAGTTCGAGGAAAAGGATCGTACCGCTGCAGCGACATTTGCCAGGAAGGCCTCAGCGGCGGGTGTCGACCGAGTCATATATCTCGGTGGCCTCGGCGAGACTGGAGACGACCTGTCTCCACACCTGCGGTCCCGTCAGGAGGTCGAAACGCGTCTTGCCGACGGATCGTTCGATCTGACCACCTTCAGAGCGGCTGTCATCGTGGGAGCGGGAAGCGAGAGCTTCGAGATGGTCAGACAACTCGTTTCCCGCCTCCCGATAATGATCACGCCGAAATGGGTCAGGACCCCCTGTCAGCCCATCGCCATCGACGACGTGGTCGAGTACCTCCTCGATGCGATCGAAACACCGGAAACGGCTGGTAAAACACTGGAAATCGGGGGTCCAGAGGTTTTGACCTACGAGGAGATGATGCGCCGGACGGCTTTGCTGCTCGACCGTCGTCTCTTCATCGTCCCGGTTCCAGTCCTGACCCCCAAACTATCGGTCTACTGGATCGACCTCGTCACGGACACGCCGAAACATATCTCTCATCCACTCATCGAGGGGCTTCGGAATCCGGTCGTGGTAACCGACGATACGGCACAGACGCTCTTTGACATCGATCGAACATCGTTCGACGACGCAGTGAGACGTGCTATCGAGCGATCCGGTCCACATTCCACGTCCGGATGAGGGTAAAGCGATCTCCGGGAGAGGCCGAATGGGCATACGAAAGTATCGTCAGAAGCGTACCCGTCCTAAATGTCAATAGGACAGGTGCAATCGGTTTCCAACTAATCGGATTCGAGGTGGCAATTCTCTTGGTAGCCTGGTATTATGCATTGCCGACTGTGGCCGTCGTCGGATCCGTCGGGGTCCTGGTATCGGTCGGTGGCAGTATCTTCATGCTCCACGTCTCGAGAGCAATTCGCCGGGGGGCATGCCCACAACGGTATCAGGATCTCTTGTTCGGATCGCGAATCGAAATCGTCCTCGGATTACTCTCCTTCTTCGTGCTTGTGGTCTACGCGTTCGTCTACGATCCCCGACAGCCGGGCGAGACCCTTATTCGAACAGTGTTGGGTGATCGACCGCCGCTCATCGCGACCTACGTCCTTCTCGTTATCGGGTGGGACGTCGCGTATCGGATCGGCGTCGGTTGGTGGGCAAGTGTTGTTGGATTCTGGCGCTCGTTTCGTTTCGGGGGCGAACTCTCCGATTCGTCTCGCAAACGGTTCCGCCGAACCGATGGAATGACGATTGGCTTCGCGTTCGTACAACTCGTTTTGGTTCCAGTGCTGTCGGGCCATCCGATGCTCCAATACGCAATCGTCGGTCACGTCCTCGCCGTCGTGGTTGTTTCTGGCATCTCGATCATCCAATTGAGTCGATAAAGGGAGACACAAATGTCACAGTAGAACCCGATGCCATCGGAACCGGGTGGATAGTTGGGTGATCAGAATGGACAGGAGTAGCTCACAAAGAGACGGTTGGGTAATGATTTCATGCACGTTATCGCCGCGGGAATATCACAGGCTCGTGTTTTACCGATGGGTAGCATTGAACTATGGTATTCTTTCCATATACAGCTTCGAGGGTGCGAGTGAAACGGGTGTCAGTCCGTCCGGGAATGAGTCGCTCCCAGATGGAATACCGACCGTTCGTGAATCGCGGTTTCCTCGGTCAACCTGGGATGAAATGAGTAACCAGTGACCGGCCCATTTCGGACGGCCACGGAGGGTAGTGGGTAGTGAGCACGGAAATGTGATCGGCGATGCCCTCCTCATTTATCGATCTAGAGATTGGCTTGGACTCGCCCCGGCATCGCCAAGCGGTCAACCCACGTAACCGTCCCTGATTCGGGAATCGGGACGACATCGGCCGCTTCGTTTTTTGCTCGGTGGGCCTCTTGATCACCGCGACGGGTTCACTCACGTCGCCCTCAACCCCGCCGACGCCCGCCGTGCGTAGCATGTCTCGGTCAGGCTCCGCGGCCCTGCATCTGTTCCTCGATGAGGGGGTCCACGTTCGCCTCGGCTTCCTGTCCTGGCCGATGCCGCCAGCAATGCATGCGAGGCGCTCGAGGTCGTGGTAGTTGTTCCCGGCATTGGCGGTGGTTTTGACCATCGATTCCGGATCCTGGGCACCGAAGCTACCGCTTCCGACGAAATTCCCGTCACAGCCATGGTGCATCATCAGCGCGGTGTCGGCGGGGCCCGATCCCGCCCGCAGCGAAGTTGACGAAAGGAAGCCGGCCCAACCCGGCAGTTTCGAGGATCAATTCAATCGATGCGTCGTAGTCGCGCGCCCTAGATTCGCGCTCCTCCACCGACAGCTCACCGAGGCGCCGAAGGGTCCTTTGATATTGCTCTGGTGGTGTAGCGGCTGGTTCACGCCACCGGTTCGCGTCCCCCCCTTGGTTCGGATCATTGTCGAGCCCTAGTTGATTCGTTGGAGTGCCACGCCGATCTCTCGAGTTCGAATTATTACCTCCAGTACGCAGGGCCGCAGCTGGAGGCCGAGGCGGAGGTGATCTGGGGATGACCATCGACGAGGTGCTGTGCGATCGGCCGCTGTTCGAGGCCGAACCCGAGGCGCTCCAGGACGACCTGCCGAAGGGGTACACCGTCCGGCCCGGCTCAGTTATGGACAGGGGGACCGGCGAGGCGGTGATTCCGCCGCTGACAATCCGGACGCCGGGCGGGGACGTGGAGGCTTTCGGGCGGAACGAGGACGCGGGCCGGTGGGAGCGCGTCGAGGAGTGGGATGCCGAGGCGTATTCCCACGAGAAACTCGTCGCGTCCGTCGAGGCGTTCGCGGAGGAGCACCTCGGGGGGACAGGTGGCGTGCTCGAAGCGGGCAAGTGACCCAACAGGTGCCGATCGAAGTTGGCAGCTATCGATCAGAGTCCAGATCGCCACCGGGTTCAAATGAAATGCTGGGAACAGTTCCGGCCAGACAGGCCTGAAAAGGCTTCAGTCTCTATAGTCCATCTGGAACACGGCCGACGAAACCACGTTTGGTACCGCTTTTGATCCTTCGATCCCTCTAGGGCCCGTCTGAACCACGAGTGGGCCCGCGACATCCGCGAGCAGGCCCCCGAACAGGACGTGTCGTTCTTCTTCAAGCATTCGGCGGGGCGTCAACCGGAGACGGGCCAGCGGTTGGCCGTCGACCGGGACTGCTTGTTCGTCCAGGAGCGGATCCAGAACGTGCCCGAACTCCCCGAGGTAACGACGGAGGCACGAGCATGACTCAGAATACTATCGAAATCGGAACGGACGACGAAACGCTCCCCGTCGATGTAGACCTCTCCTTCGGTGGGTGTTTCGAGTCCACTGAGCAT
>JBDGTL010000005.1:24380-31848 GCA_042216905.1 Halodesulfurarchaeum sp. | reverse complement strand
GTTGCTCGATCCCCTAAAGGAGGAGGACGTACACTGCGCCCCCGAGGATAACCGCCGCGAGAACGAGGAGTCCGACGAGTCGGACCCAATCACGGTCGGCCGCGGGTTCCACGCTCCGGTCCTGTTCGAACACCGTATGCCCACAGTTCGTGCACTGAGTCGGGTTCGAGCGGTGGACCGTTCCGCAGTTCGTACATCGCCACCGTGCCATTGGTGGAGAGAGGAACTGGAAGAGCATAGTCCCGTTGGTGGGCGTGGACAAGAAAAGATCCGATGCCGTCAGTTCGTGGACGGAGTCGGATCGGGCTTCACGAGACGGATTCGTCCATCCTCAGCGACACATGTCATGTGGTACCGGGTGCCCGATCGGGTCCTGAGCGGCCCAAGCGGTCGTGACCGGTCGTTCGGGGCCATCCGGAAGAATTTGATATAGCGAAATACAATATATTATATAATATTTGTTGTATTATTCACCAGAATCCCCCGACGTGAAAAACGAGAGGCGGAGCCGGGGTATCCAGATGACCGGCCCGCCAAAAATCCGCCTGGGCAGTCAGAATACAGAGAATCTGCTGGGCCGAAAAATCGGGGCCGGTTGCCTCGCGGAGAAGCGAGGGTGAGGGAGGAAGGGAGGGGATAAGGAGGGGATGAGGGAGTGGGGGAAGAGGAGGAAGACTCGAATGAGGAGGAGGAGTAGAACATCAAGAGAGACGTCATTCGATCCGATTTCGACGCCACGAGACAGTCCTTCGGGAGTGCGAAATATTGGTCATTGATACCACTCCTGGAATACTGAAGCCCGGAAGGGGAACACACCGATCGGGAGAACGGACAGAGACGGCGATACAGTCCACGGTAAAACGTCGACGCTGCCGTGAAATGAGGGCGCGAGGAGCAAATCAGGATAGAAATACGGAGAAACGGAGAGTAAAGAACCAAAACGCTACGTGAAAGCGAGTGGATCCCGGGAGCAATAGAATTCGATATATCGATATGCGGTTTATTTTATAACTGTATTGGTGGCGAAGTACGAGGACGGAACCCGGAGAGAACAGATAACCCGCCGAGGAGCTATATCGGACTGGTAAAACAGGATGAAAACTGTTGGCTCTGACCAAAGGTGGTATCAATCACCAAAAGACCCCCAAGTTCAGTCCAGTTGGTGAGGAACGTGGTGGAGATCGAGGGGCGATCGGTCACGCTGACAGGTGGTCGACGACACTGACGGCCAATCCAAGAACTCCTCGGATGTGGGAAAATACTCGGGACGTGCCGAGAGTGCGCTGTCGATCGGTTCTATCGAGTCCAGTGGGAGGTAAACCATTATATAATAAACTCTATACCGCTATACAAAATTCTGTAACCGTTTCCAGACGAGATGGGTCGGGTCGAATCGGAGAGACGCCACTCATCCCAATTCGAGAAGAGAGGAGCAATCGGACGGAAGGACGGCAACTGGACCGTAAACAGGCATACGAAGTCTACGGCTCGAACCGAGTGAGCGTGTCCGCCAGAAGGGAGGGTTTTCCCCTCGTGACCGAAAAGGAAACCCATGGCCGATTCACAGGCCCCACAGGACCGAATGCGAGAGCGGGCCCAGGAGAACCGATTCACGTTGTGGTTTCTCCTCGAGGCCGACCGCTGGATCGTCACCGGCATACTGCTCGTCATCGTGTTCTTCACCCTGCTGGCGGTGGGGTACCTCTATCCGACTGCCGAGAGCGCGATTCGGACGAGCGACTCTGTGGATACGCTTTTCTCGGGATTCCTCACTGCCACGATCACGGTCGTTACGCTCGTTATAACGTTGAATCAACTGGTGCTCTCACAGGAACTCGGTGCCGTGGGGGACCAGCGCGAACGGATGGAGGGGGCAATGACGTTCCGGGAGGACGTCGCGTCGGTCGTCGAGTCCTCGGTGAGCCCCGCGAGGCCGGCGCAGTTCCTCCGTGCACTCGTCCAGGTATCCGGCGAGCGGGCCCGGGACCTCCGGGAAGCGATACCGGAAACCGCCGAGGACGAACTCCAGTCTGAAGTCGAGATCCTGACCGAAAGTGTGATCGAGAATGCAGAGAAGGTATCGACCGGGCTCGACGACGCTACATTCGGGCGGTTCGACGTGATGTCCTCGGCGTTGAACTTCAATTACTCCTGGAAAATTTTCACGGGCAGACGCATCCGCGAGGAATACCGGGATGCCCTCGACGAGGAGGGAATGGAATCACTCGAGTCATTGATCGAGGTTCTGCAGTTTTTCGGCCCAGCCCGCGAGCACTTCAAGACGCTTTTCTTCCAGTGGGACCTCATCGATCTCTCCCGACGAATGGTGGCAACAGCGATTCCGGCACTGCTCGTCTCCGGGAGCATGGTCATCTTCTTCAACGACGCCACCTTCCACCTCGTCCTGTTCGACGTGGAAATGATGGTCTTCGTCATCGCTGCTGCGGCCACCGCATCCGTCGTTCCATTCCTGATTCTGTTGGCCTACGTCGTGCGAATCGCGACTGTCACCAAACGGACGCTCTCGATCGGTCCGTTTATCCTCAGAGAAACAGACGCCGTGAGCGGAGTCGAGTGGAACGACTGACTGGCGGCAGTGATCGGGAGAAACCCCATCATTGGGGGAAGCTTCCTTCCCCGTTCCCCTCCCCCTGAAAAGCATAGAGAGCGGAGCAAACCCGAGAATTCGAAACACACCCGAAGAGCCCACGAGGACCGCGACAAACCAAAGGAATAAGCGCGGGAGAGGCTTAGGTGAGCCTAAGATGTCCACCGAATCGACCGAGGGACCCGACCTCGAGCAACAAGTCAACAACTTCCTCGAGCGGAACTTCCCGCAGATCTGGATGCACGGGGGAACCGCGGCGATCCAGGACCTCGACGCCGAATCCGGGGAGGTCACCCTCCAACTCGGCGGCGCCTGTAGTGGTTGTGGCATCTCGCCGATGACCGTCCAGGCGATCAAGAGCCGAATGTCGAAAGAAATCCCCGAGATCGAAACCGTCCACGCGACCACCGGAACAGAGGCGATGGGCGGCGGGGGACAGACCGGAAGCCTTGGAGGACCGTCCAGGGGACAATCCCACACGAACGAAGACAGTTCGAATACCCCCTTCTAGGGGCGGTGGCTCGCGGTCTGGGTCGGGTCCGCTCGATCGGCTATTGTGACCGACTCTATCTCATCGTGTATCGCGTGGGCTCAGTCGAATGATACGAGAGGGGAAGTAAGTTGGACGAAGAAAAGCGGCGAAGGACAACAGAAGCAACACGCGTCCCGATCACATGAACTCACCGAGGGTCGAGGCCTTGTTTTTGTCGTTCTCGAAGAGGCTCTCAATGGAGCGTTCGAGGATGTCGAGGCGCTGTTTCGTGTACTCCCGTGACCCGTATTCCTCCGCGATCTCGATCGCCGTATCGAGGTATTTCGTGACCGACCCCTCGTGAACGGTGAGGTTCACGTTCCCACCGCACTCACGACACTCACCGGTAAGCGGGACGCGCCGGTACTTTCTCCCGCACTCCATACACCTCGTCTCCTGTCGAGAAAAGGCCCGGAGGTTGCCGAGAAGGTCGGGGAGGAAGTGATACTCGATAACACGTTCTGCCACGTCGGCCTCGTCGACGGCCCGGAGTTTCCGTGCGAGTTCGAGTTGAGCGTCTGTCTTCTCCATCATCGATCCGAGAGTCTTGTACGCCGACAGGTCGGGACCGAGCGCGATGTTCGATGTGTCGTGGGTGAAGCCGAAACCGGCGTACTCGCGGTCCGTACCCAGTCGGTCCTCCGCCAGGGTGATATCGACGGAACCGGGGTCTGCCATCTCCCGGGTAGCCTCGTAGAATTCGCGGGGATAGCTGTCGACGACGTCGACGTTGTGGGCCTCGTCGTCGATTTCCTCCGGGTCGATCCGAGAGGACATGACGAGCGGGGCGTCCATGCGCCCGCCCCGTTTGTCCGGGAGGAACTGCTTCGAGAAGTTGAGGAGGCCGTCCATCAGGAGCATCACGCAATCCTCGTCGCCGTCGCACTGGCCCACGAAGAGGTCATTCGCCACGAGCGTGTGCGTGTTCTCGACCGTGAGCGAGTAGACGTAGTCCACCGGCGACTCCACGATGTCGACGGATTCGATCGAGGAGAAACCAGCCGCGTGCATCCGGGCCCGGTCCTCCCGAGACGAGCCACCACCTGTGTCCGTTACCGGTGGGCGCTTCAGGTAGTGCGAGGGCAACCGGTCTCCGTCGGAGAGCTGGCTGGCCTCGACCGACTCGACGTCGGTCGCCCGGGTCGTGGATTCGCCCTCCCGGACGCGGAGCATCGAGTGATCGGGCGTAACGATGATTTCGCGATCCCCGGTCGTGATCCGGAGGAGGTGATCCGGCGAGGGGTGTTTCGAGACCGCCGTGACCGCCTCGTAAGAGAAGTCCCCCTCGTCGCTCAGCGAGGGGACGAACACCTGCTCGTCGAGTTCGGAGACGAGCGTCCCGAAGTCGTCTTCTCGGGGGTCCTCGAGTCGTTCTTCCACGAATTCCTCGATGGTGGTCTGCCGGTCGGCGAACCCGGATTCCTGCGTCGTGAAACGGATCTCGGTATCGGGGTGAAAGCAGTTGCGTCGTTTCGCCGCGTGGAAGTAGGGATGGGCGTAGCCGACCGACGCACTCGTGAAGCCCGCGATACGCCCGACGACCGCCGCACTCGTGTGGGGTGCGAGACCAAAGACGAGTTCGCCGAGGAGGTCAGCGCGCTCCTCGAGTTCGTAGTACGGGTCGAGATCGTAGTACTGCGTGAGGAGGTCGTCGACGAAGTCGGCGGTCTTGAGGAGGTGATCGGCCGCGCCGGTGGAGAGGATGACGTCCTGCACCCGGAGGTCGACGAGTTGGTCCTCGTGCCGAAGGGGTTCCCCGTGAACGTCAGTCTCGTACCCGAGGTCCCGGAGGTCCCCCACCGAGACGTCGAGTTCGTCGGGTTTGACGGCCGTGACGGGGAGGTCCGTCATGTCGTACCGGACCGTCCCGTCCTTGAACGCGGAAACGTCGTGTTTGGCCCGGAGGATCCCTTTTTCGAGGGGTTCCGGCGTCTTTGCCGCCGACGTGAGTCCTTTGACGCCCTTGAGAATGTCGAAGGCGTTCTCCCGCTCGCCCACGTTCGAGAGTGCCTCCCGGTACTCGGATCGCAAGTCGAGACTCCGGGTTCTGACGCCGTCGATCGTGGACCCACACTTCGGACATTCGGCCCGTCCGGTCTCGTCCGGCGTTACTTCGATCCCGCACTCGGCACACTCGTATTGCCGCTCGGTCCGGGTCTCGCACTCCGGGCATCGGGCCTCGTGGGTCTCGATGCCACACGCCGGACAGGAGCGAATGCCGACGTCCACCTCGACGGTGCCCTGGGTTCCGTCGATGTCGTCCCCGTTTTCGGCCGCCTTGCTTACGTCACGCTGGTCACCGCCGGCGTCCCCGATCGGAAAGAGCGTGTGGACCGCTGGCCTGAGTTCGCGTGACTCCGACTTCTCCGGTCGCCCCATTCTGTTCCCGATCCGTGTGGGTGCACGCTCCCGGATCGTGAAGGGGGCGACCGCGTTCACGGCGTCGATGGCTGAGATCGCGTCCCGTGCGGACGCTGGGAGGTCCTCGAGGCGCCACTCTCGGTCGAGATCGGTGCTGACCCCCATCGACCGGACCAGAGGTCGCCAGGTGGGAATCGAGATGGTTTCCTCGTCCTGGGAGTGCTCGACGAGCAGCGATTCCAGTGTGTCCCGGACCGCCGGGTCGTTCGATACGAGAAGCGTATCATCCTCGACGGTTCCCGCGGCCGCTGCCTCCGCGAGCGTGTCGAGAGCCTCGACGTCCACGTCGTGCCAGAGATAGGTGAACGCCGGGTGGAGCGGCGCGTCGTGGTCCATCGCCCAGTTGAGCGCTTGGACGGGATCGGGGTCGGCCAGTTCGACGTATGGAGAATCACGCAGGGCCTGGACGTCCGCACCCGACGCCTCGAGGTCCTGTTCCCACCACTCGACGGTGTAGGAGGCGGGGACGAGAGAGTGGTTGTTCTCGACGAATTCCCCGAAATTGACGAGATACTCCCCGAGATCGAGAATTTCGACGACGCCGTTCCGTATTTCACGTGCCGCTTCTGGGTCGTCGATCCGCCTGACGTCCCCGTTCGCAAGTTTGACCGTCGGTCCCTCGATGGAATCGACGGGCACGACGCCTGCCGCTTTCCCCGGACGCTCGGTCTTGATCTGGGTCCCCGTGGCGAGAAAGTCATCGACCAGGTGCATCGTCGCGGGATGGACCCCCGCCGTGGCGAAACCGTGATTCCGCGCCCGACCGTATCTGAGTCGGAAGCCCCCGGCCTCGCTCGGATGGCCGAATACCGGACGACCGGCGATGAGATCCCGGAGGTACTTGTCCTTCGGTTTCGGCCGGTTTCGATCCGTCTCGACGGCCTCGCTCGGTGCCTCGGCGTCCTCCCCCGCGTCGTCTTCGCCACCCACGTGGCCATCGATGAGATCCTGGAGCCAGGGCCAGGATACGGATTCGAGGTCGTCGGTGTAGCGCTGTATCTTCGGGGCCTTGAGCGCGAGGCCCTCGGCGAGGACGAGGCACATCCCGCCGCGTGGGCTGTTTGTGTCGACGCGCTCGAGGTCGCGGTACCCCGATACCTCCTCGTCCCCGGTGGGTTCGCCGTCGAGCATGATCGGACAGTGACTGGCGATGAACTCCGACTCTGCCTCTGTGGGCGAATACTGGAGACCCACCTCCTGGTCGTAGAGGGCGACTTCTTCGGCGTACCGGTGAACCTCCGCCTCCCGGGGTTCGTACTCCTCGATCCCCAGGAGTGATCGGGCGTAGTCGGCAACGAGCACGGAGAGCGCCTGCGCGGTTCCCCCCGCCGAACGGATCGGACCGGCGTAGGCGACCCTGACGAACTCCGTCCCGTCCGGGTTCTGTTCGAGGCTGACGCGATCGATTCCCTCGATGGGGGCCGCGACGACCCCCTCGGTCAGGAGGGCAACGGCGGTCCGGACCGCCCCTTCGACCTTCCCCTGCCGCGTCTCGAAGTCGCCGACGGCCCCCGAGACGAAGTCCTCGACGAGTGCCAGTGCTGCCTCCTCCCGGGACATCGATCCCTCGAGTTCCCGAACGCGATCCGCGACACCGTCGATTCCAAGGAGGTTCTCGACGCGGTCGGCCATGTCCTTCGCAACCGGAATCTCCACCTCGGGAACCGGATCCTCCCCCCGCGTCTTCGCCTCCTCGGCGACCGAAAAGGCGTCCTCGAGGTCGGATTCGATGGCCGCGAAGTACTGTTCGTCCTCCGGTCGCATTTAGGCGAGACCTCGGATCGAGGGGTCGCGGTTCGACATCGATGGATCGGTACTCGACAGGTCCCCGTCGCGACGTCCACTGACGCTTGACCGTTCCCGTCTACGTTCCGCTTTGACGGACCGTTCCCGTCTACGTTCCGCTT
>JBDGTL010000005.1:6212-24280 GCA_042216905.1 Halodesulfurarchaeum sp. | reverse complement strand
GACCGTTCCCGTCTACGTTCCGCTTTGACGGACCGTTCCCGTCTACGTTCCGCTTCGGCAGACGGGTCTCGTTCCCGTTCGCCGGACGGTTCAGTCTCCACACACAGTTCCCCGCTCGCCGGCGACACACCGAACGTGGCAGATTCGTCCGCCATCCGCCCCCTGGTGTGATCGGCACGCGGTTTCCGTCCTCCCGGCAGGCCCTGCATGCCTACTCGGGACGGGGGCGTCGGCAAAAAAGGTAGTCCTATCGCCACGCCTCGAGGTCCGGTGTCGATCCGGAGTCCGCAGATACCCAGGCGTCGTCCCGGGAAATGTCGGCGATGACGAGGCGTGCCTCGCCGCCGACCCGTTCCACCGAGGCCATGACCTCGGGGGACTCATCGACCGAACCCACGGGCGTGGCATTCGTCGACATGACGTATGATAGAACGTCCCACTCCTTATATAAACGCTCCGAAGCAACTACCAGACCCTGTCTGCAATTGCCGGAGACTGAGGGCCCGATGCTCGATCGGGGGTGGGACCGGAGGCGACGAATCACCGTCCCTCGCCGGCGATCGGAGTATTGTCGATTTCTGCGACAGGCCGTAGCGTACAAATGTGAGGGCAGTATAATGGGTTTCACATGAAGGTCGCGGAGGCGATGACTCCCGGGGACGATGTCGTTACCGTCTCGCTCCCCGGAACGCGGGACGACGTCCTCGAGTACCTACAGGAGCGGGCGTTCTCGTCCGTCCCGGTCGTCAAGATATCCGACGGGGAGGAGCGCTATCGGGGACTGGTCTCCCGGGAGAGCCTGATCGAGAACCCCGACGAGGACCAGTTGGCCCTCCTGATGGAGGAGGTCCCGACAACGAGCACCGACGCCGATATCGTCGAGGTCGCCCGCCGGATCTCGGAAACCGGGGAACGACGGATTCCCGTCGTCAACGGCGGGACCCTGGAGGGCATCATCACGGTCACCGACGTCGTCAGGGCTATCGCCGATGGACGCGCAAACGGCGACCTCCCGGTCGGGGATCTCGCAAATCGAGACATTAATACGGTATACATCGATACGCCGCTCACGATCGCGATGCGAGAGATCGATTACGCC
Source organism: Halodesulfurarchaeum sp. (assembly GCA_042216905.1). Classification (GTDB taxonomy): domain Archaea; phylum Halobacteriota; class Halobacteria; order Halobacteriales; family Halobacteriaceae; genus Halodesulfurarchaeum. The sequence goes on along the minus strand of JBDGTL010000005.1, from coordinate 23,181 downwards.
AACGTCCCGTATGCCATCGTTCTCGACGAGACGGGAGAGATGGCCGGGATCATCACCGAAGTCGACATCATCGCCGTCGCGGAGGTCGTCGAGGGCGAGGATGACACGGGCGAGAGCATCGCGAACCAGGACGACGAGTGGATGTGGGAGGGCATCAAGGCCGTCGGGAACCGCTACCTGCCCACGCGAAACGTGGATTTCCCCAACACGCCCGTCCGCAATTACATGACGGAGGACGTCCTCACCGTCTCCGGTAGTAGAACGGCCAGGGAGACCGCCGGCATGATGCTCGACAACGACATCAAGCAGATCCCGATGATGAACGGTGACGAGTTGACAGGCGTCGTCCGCGACATCGACCTCCTCTCCGGGCTATGAGGGCACTCGTCGAGCTCGCAAAGCGACGCGGGTACTTCTTTCGCTCGAGTGAAGCCTACGGTGGCGTGTCCGGATTTTACACGTATGGCCCACACGGGGCGTCGCTCAAGGCAAACGTCGAGGACCTGTGGCGCGAGCGGTGGTCGGTCCAGGAGGGCCACCAGGAGATCGACGCCCCTACCGTGATGCCCGAGGCGGTCTTCGAGGCATCGGGGCACCTCGAGGGCTTCGACGACATGCTCGTCGAGTGTGCGGAGTGCGGGGAGAGCCACCGTGCCGACCACGTTCTCGAGGACCAGACCGACGTCGAGGACGCCGAGGGGCAGTCGATCGAGGAAATCGAATCGCTGCTCCGCGAGCACGAGGTGACCTGTCCGACCTGCGGGACGTCCCTCGCCGGCCAGCCGGTCGAGGCGTTCAATCTCATGTTCGGGACAAACATCGGCCCGGGGTCGTCCGATCCGGGCTACCTCAGGCCCGAGACAGCCCAGGGCATCTTCGTCGACTTCCCGCGACTCAAGGAGTACGCCCGCGGGGAGTTGCCCTTCGGCGTGACCCAGATCGGCCGAGCCTACCGGAACGAGATCAGCCCCCGGAACGCCGTGGTCAGGACCCGGGAATTCACCCAGGCGGAACTCGAGTTGTTCGTCGACCCCGAGGGCACGGGCCCGGACCTGGAGTCGGTGGCGTCGGTGACAGCCCCATTGTATAGTGCATCTCGACAGCAGGACGACGACGCCGGCCCGGTCGAACTCTCGATCGGCGAGGCGGTCGAGAGCGGAGTCCTTTCCGACCGCTGGGTGGCCTACTACCTCGGCGTCGCCGCGGAGTGGTACGACCGCATCGGCGTCGACATGGACCGCTTCCGGTTCAGACAACACCAGCCGGGCGAACTCGCCCACTACGCCACCGTCTGCTGGGACGCCGAGAGCGACGTCAGCGCCCCGGGCGAACCGCCGGAGTGGATCGAACTCGCCGGGTTCGCCAATCGCGGGGACTACGATCTCAGCAAGCACGAGGCCCACTCGGGCGAGCGCTTCACCGTCTTCGACGCGTACGACGAGCCCCGGACGGTGGAGCGGGCAACGGTCGACCCGGACATGGCCGAACTGGGGCCGGAATTCGGCGCTTTGGCCCAGGACGTCGCCGACGCGCTCTCCGAATTGGCGAGCGAGGATCGATCGGCCTTCGAGGGCGAGTCGGTCACCGTCGAGGTCGACGGGGAGTCCTACACGGTCCCGACAGCCCACACCGGCTTCTCGGTCGAGACCGTGACCGAGACCGGGACACACCTCACCCCGCACGTCGTCGAGCCGTCGTTCGGGATCGATCGGACCGTGTACACCGTGCTCGTGCACGCCTACGACGAGGACGAGGTCGATGGAGAGGATCGAACCGTACTTCGCATCCCGCCGGAGGTGGCCCCGACCGAAGTGGGCGTCTTCCCGCTCATGGACAAGGACGGTCTCGGGAACCGGGCGAGCGAAATCGCCGATGACCTCCGCCAGGGCGGATTCTCCGTGACGTACGACGATTCCGGGGCGATCGGTCGGCGCTACCGCCGGCAGGACGAGATCGGGACGCCCTTCTGCGTGACGGTCGATTACGAAACCCTCGAGGACGACACCGTCACGATCCGAGAGCGGGACAGCACCAGGCAGGTCCGCGTCGAGGTCGCGGATCTCGAGTCGATCCTCGGATCGCTCGAGCGTGGCGAGCGCTCCTTCGAAGACCTGTGAGCGAGTTCGGCCGTCGGCTGGTGCACGTCAGCGGAACGGTCGTTCCTGTGCTCTACCTCGTCGACGTCCTCGCCTGGGACCACGTCCGCTATCTCCTCCTCTCGGCGACGGTCGTCGGAACCGCCCTCGAAGTGCTCAGGTTGCGCGGAGTGATCGACTGGGACGTCTACGGCCGGTTCACCCGCGACTACGAACAGGATCGGATCGCGGGCTACGCCCTGGCGATCGTCGGCGCAACCGTGACCGCGTGGATCTTCGGCCCTCGAGTCGCCGTCCCGGCACTGATGATGCTGACGATCGGGGATCCGGTGAGCGGCGTCCTCTCCAGGGATTCCCTCGAGATCAAGCAGGTGTACGTCCTCATGGCAACCTTCGGCGTCTGTCTCGCAATTGCATCCCTGCTCTTCGTGCCGTTCTGGTCTGCCGCGTCGGGTGCCCTCGCCGCGACCCTCGCCGACGGTGTGAAGCCCACCATCGCCGGGCGGGTGATCGACGACAATCTCTCGATCCCGATCGCGTCCGCGGTGGCAATGCAGGCCGTTCTTCTCGTGACGTGAGCCCAGAAACCGGTTGCAATCGGGTCGCGAGTCGCCCGTTCGGGACGTGCGGGAGAATTAGAGTCCGTACACGAGCGTCCTCAGTACATCGGCCCTTCCTCGTCCTGGCTCGAAGCGAGGTCGGGGGAGGGGTCGAACACGTCGGGATCGTCCTCACCGATGACGTCCAGGTCAGCTTTCATCCCCTTTCGGGTAACTCGCGAGAGGGCGTGGTCGACGAAGTGAATGCGGGAGGCCACTGGGAGATCCAGGTGGCCGATCATGGCGGACCCGGGCGGGACCGCCATCGTCTGGACGTACCGCTCGGGATCGCTGGCGATCGCGCCGTCCCGGTAGGCCTCCGTCCAGACGTTGCCGATGGGGTGGAAGTTCGATGCCAGGTTTGGGCCCCCAGTCACCATGAAGACGCGGACGGTCTCACCGACCGCCGCCTCGAGCGGGCCGTGGTTGTCCGCGGCGTACGCGTATTTCTCGCCGTTGAGGAGGACGTACGTCGGGTCCTCGCGGGTCATATCGCCGAAGTTGAACTGGTGGTGGCCCGCCTCGCCGGTCTTCTTGTCCGTGTAGACCTCGTGCTGGCCGAAGTAGAACTCGCGGTCGACTGCGGGGAGTCCCTCGGCGGGCTCGACGAGGATTGCTCCGAACATGCCACTCGAGATGTGATAATCGAGGTTCGGGACGGCACAGTGATAGATGAACAGACCGGGGTACCGGGCCGTGAACTCCATCCCGTTTGCCTTCCCCGGACCCGCCGTCGTGGCAACGGAACCGCCACCGGTGCCGTAGACCGCGTGGAAGTCCACGTTGTGGGCCATGAGACTGTCGGGCGCGTTCTCGAGGGTGAAGCTGATCGTATCGCCCTCGCGGACCCTGATCAGTGGGCCCGGGATCTGGCCGTCGAAGGTCATGAATTTGAAGGTGACCCCGGATTCGATTTCCGCCGTGACCTCTTCGGCGGAGAGGGTGACGTCGTGGTGGACGGCCTGATCGCGGTCGATGGGCCCGGGGATGTCGGTCGGGTCCGCCGCGACGGTCGCGGCCTCCGGTTCGACGGTCGTCTGGGCGGCCGTATCGCCGGTCGCCGCCCGCGTCGTGCTTTCAGCACAGCCCGCGAGCGACACCGCCGTTCCCACTCCCAGTGCACCCATCAGTTTGCGTCGTGTCGTATCGAACATGGTAATTGTCCTCCGTCGGGCGGGTTTAGGTATCCCTAAATATACACCCATAGTCGGTTCTTTCCTGGAGACATCCGAACCGAACGTGTTCAGGTGAAGGTATATACGGCCAACTGGACGGTGTAACTGCCCGGAATTCCAGAGGGTCTCTCTCCTCCACTCAGGTCGTTCCGTCGGATTCCTCCATCCACCCTCCACTCAGGTCGTTCCGTCGGATTCCTCCATCCACCCCACACCGCACGCGCCCAATATTAAGTGTGCGTGAACGATTGGGATGGGTGAACGTGGTCAGACTGTCCCAGCGAACGGTGACTGGGAGCCGGCCCGACTGGAGTCCTGGACCTCATCCACCACTTCCGCCCCGCCACGCGAATCCTTAAACGCCAGACCGACCAACCTCGTACCGAATGGTCCAGGGCACGCCGGAGTACGTCGAACACCCCCTCCTGGAGCCGGACGTCATCGAGTCTCGCCCATACCAGGCAGCCCTCGTCGACGCGGCCCGGTCGGAGCACACGCTCGTCTCGCTCCCCACGGGACTCGGGAAGACGGCGGTCAGCCTGCAGGTGACCGCTCTGCGTCTCCACGAGCGCGAGGACGCCAAATCGCTCCTCCTCGCGCCGACGAAACCCCTCGTCGAACAGCACGCGACCTTCTACCGTCGGGCACTCTCGATCCCCGACGAGGAAATCGTCGTGTTCACGGGCGAGACGAGGCCCGAGGACAGAGCGGACCTGTTCGAGCGTGCGCGAGTCGTCGTGGCGACGCCACAGGTCGTCGAGAACGACCTCGTCGGCAACCGGATCTCGCTGTCACCCGTCGTTCACTGCACCTTCGACGAGTGCCACCGGGCGACGGGAAACTACCCGTACACCTACATCGCCGAGCGATATCACGCCGATGCGAGTGATCCGCTCGTGACGGGGATGAGCGCATCGCCGGGGGACGACGAGGAGTCCATCCTCCAGGTCTGTCGAAACCTCGGGATCACGAACGTGGCGGTCAAGACGGAGTCGGACCCCGACGTCGCCGAGTACACCTACGACACCGAGGTCGAGTGGATCGGCGTCGAACTCCCGGATACGGTTCTCGAGATTCGAGACGCCCTGGAGTCGGTCATCCAGGACCGCCTGGAAACCCTTTCGGACCTCGGGGTGACGACCACGACCAGCACGGACCTCTCGCAGTCGGACCTGAACGAGATACGGGCCCGCCTCCAGCGACTCATCGACGACGGTGAATCGGCTGGCTTCGAGGGGATGTCCCTCCACGCGGAGGTGATGAAGGTCAGACGAGCGGTCGAACTGGTCGAGACCCAGAGCGTCGACGCACTCCGGCGGTACTTCGAGCGCCAGCGAAACGCCGCCAGGTCCTCCGGCGCGTCGAAGGCCACCCAGCGGTTCGTCTCCGACTCGCGGGTGAAGAAGGCCATGCGCCTCGCCGAGGAATTCGACGATCTCCACCCCAAGTTCCGCCGGACCCGGATGCTCCTCGCGGAAACGCTCGGCATCGAGGGCGGGGATCGTGTCATCGTGTTCACCGAGTCCCGGGACACCGCCGAGGCACTTACCGACTTCCTCGGCGAGCACTTCGACGTGCGGCGCTTCGTCGGCCAGGGCGACCGCGACGGATCGGAGGGAATGACCCAGCGCGAACAACAGGAGACCCTCGAGGCATTCCGCTCGGGCGAGTTCGACGTGCTCGTCTCGACCTCCGTCGCCGAAGAGGGACTCGACGTCCCGGAGGTGGACCTCGTGCTCTTCTTCGAACCCGTCCCGACCGCGATCCGATCCGTGCAACGAAAGGGCCGAACCGGCCGGCAGACCGAGGGGCGAGTTGTCGTCCTCATGGCCGAGGACACCCGAGACGAGGCGTTTTTCTGGATTTCCCGGCGTCGCGAGCAGGAGATGGAAGACGAGTTGCGGACCCTGAAAGACGTCGCCGACGAACTCGAAGTGGCCCTGCAGGGAGAACAGGCCGCCGTCGAGTCCTTCACCGCGGATGGTGAGTCAGCGGAATCACCGGCCGCAGAGACGTCAGCGGAATCACCGGCCGCAGAGACGCAAGCGGGAGAACCTGACTCGCCGGAGAACAGATCTGGTGTCGATGAAGCATCGGACGTGAGTAAAGCCGAGAGCGAGGAGAGAAACGGGGACAGTGATACTCGTGATACCTCAAATACTATTGATAATTCGGGTATCGCCGATACGTCCGGTCCGGGTGATACTGTCGAGACTGATGCCAGAGAAAATACCAGTGATTCCAATCGAATCGATGGAACAGGTGGGAATGAAGAGGTGAATACAGATAAGGAGAGTGAGAAAGCCGAAACTCATGATTCGACAGGCGACCGGGAGCGCAATCGCGACGGCGAACAGGGAAAGGACGATTCGTCTGAGGACGAGGCCGAAAACACCAAACCCTCCGGTTCGTCCTCAAATTGGAAACGGGATGCGTCGGACGGTCACGGTCTGACTGGAGCGAACGACCGACAGGTCGACCTGGCCGACTTCGGCACGGCCAGGACGACGGGAGGTGAGGAAGAATCGCCGGCCGAGGTACCCGAGGGGTCGGACGAGCGAGTCCCCCCACCGGACCGAGATGGACCGGTCGAGATCGTGATCGACCAGCGCGAACTCGACTCGTCCATCGCACGGGACCTCTCCACGCGGGAGGGGGTCGAAACGCGTCTCGAGACTCTGGAAGTGGGCGATTACATCCTCAGCGACCGCGTTGCCGTCGAGCGAAAGACCGTCGAGGACTTCCTCTCCACGCTCCTCGACGGGGGCCGGTCGCTCTTCGAACAGGCAGGTGACCTCTCGAGCCAGTACGGTCGTCCCGTGCTCGTGCTCGAGGGAGAGGCCGACCTGTACTCGGAGCGAAACGTCCACCCGAACGCCATCCGGGGTGCACTGGCGAGCCTGGTGGTCGACTTCGGCATTTCGGTCCTCGAAACCGACGACGAGACCGGGACCGCCGACGTGCTCGAGGCGATCGCCACCCGAGAACAGGACGCGGGCGACCGGGACGTCCGCGTCCACGGCGAGAAGTCGACGAAGACCCTCGCCGAACAGCAGGAATACGTCGTCTCCTCGATCGCCGACATCGGACCGGTCACTGCCCGGTCGCTCCTCGACGCGCTCGGGAGCGTCGAGGCCGTCATGACTGCCGAGCAGGAGGAATTGCTCGAGGTAAACGGAGTCGGCGAGGTCACTGCAAACCGGATTCGCGAGGTCGTCGGAAGTGACTACGAACCGGAATAATCGACGACAGTCCGTGTGTGACGGGGAGGAGGAGTCACTCAGTCGAGGGGATGTGGGCCTCCAGTCGATAGGACGGGCACCCGGGCAACGCCGTCCGGCAACAGAACAGTCGGAAAGGCCGTCAGGGGATGACCGTGACCGGGACCCGTTCGGCCCGCAGGACCGTTTCCGCCGCGCTCCCGATGATCGCACGCTCCACCGTCCCGGACCCCTCGTGTCCCATGACGACGTGGTCGTACCCCGTTCGGTCGACCATCGCCAGGACGGTCTGGCCGATGTGATTTGCAGGACGGAACGAGAGGTCGATGTCGGTCGACACCGACAGGTCGGCCTCGACGCCGACCGAATCCAGGAGCGACTCCGCCCGGGCGACGATTTCGTCGGTCGCGTCGGTGTGCTCGTCGGTGATGTGGACCACCGACAGCGAGGCGTCGTACTGGTCTGCCATCTCGGCGGCGAACTCGAGGGCGCGAAAACTCGTCTCCGTCCCGTCGATCGGACAGAGGATGTCAGTCGGGGCCATCAGGTCGCCTCCCTGACCGCCTCGAGGGTTTCCGCGGCTTCGCGCGCCGCAGCGAGGAGTTCCTTCGCCCTGCGCGGTTCGTCCTCCCTGGCCGCCCGTCGGGACAGTGTCGTGATCGTCTCGAGGAGGGTGGCCGTGGTTTCCTCGAAGGAGGGTCGCTCTGTGGATTCTGCAGACCGGACCTGGGTCGTATCGGCCGCTGTGGCTTCACCGGCGACGGTGCCTTTCCCCGACTCCGAATCCTGCCTCTCGCTCCCGGTCCCAACTGCTGCCGTATCATTCTCACCTGCAGGTTCCGTTTCCGCACCATCTGTTGTTCCCGCATCCGGTCGGTCGGTCCTCGATGCAGGTGACTGTTCGGCCCTCCCTGATCCTTCGCCAGCGGACTCGGGGGCCTGGGCCGCGGTTTCAGGCTCCTGGGCATCGGCCCCAGGCTCCTGGGCAGCGGTTTCTGACTCCTGGGCATCGGCCCCATGCGCTTGGGCCGCGGTCCCTGTCCCCTCGACCGCCGTGTCGGCCGCCGAATCCGTCCCAGTGGAGTGCGCCTCCTCCGATTCCCGGGTCACCACCTGGCACGTCGGGCAGAACTCCTGGCCCTCGTACCTGAAAATCGGGGTCCCACAGGAATCACAGTGCTTGTTCGTCATCGTCGCGCCCTGCAGCAACAATTCGCTCATCCGCTCTGTGGCCTCGCGGTCCTCCTGGTCCTTCTCGTACTTCTCCCGGAGGCGTTCTCGCTCTGCCTCCTTGTCGAAGCCATCGCTCATGGAAAGCCAGTCGGTCCGGAGCGTCTAAAGTCGACCGGACCACACCGGGGAGGCCCGAAACGTTTTCCCGAACCTGTGTCTCTATATAGCCGAAATGTCCAAAGTCAGCATCATCGGCGCAGCGGGCACCGTGGGCGCATCGGCCGGGTACAACCTCGCGTACCGCGACGTCGTCGACGAACTGGTGTTCGTCGACATCCCCGAGAAGGAGGACGAGACGGTCGGCCAGGCGGCCGACGTCAACCACGGCGTGGCGTACGACTCGAATACCACGGTCCGGCAGGGCGGGTACGAGGCGACAGCCGATTCCGACGTGGTCGTGATTACGGCCGGTCTGCCCCGGGAGCCCGGGATGACCCGCCTCGACCTCGCCGACGACAACGCCCCGATAATGGAGGACATCGGGTCCTCGATCGCGGAATACAACGACGACTTCGTCTCGGTCACCACGTCGAATCCGGTCGACGTGCTCAACCGGCACCTCTACGAGGTCGGCGATCGAGACCGCCACCGCGTCATCGGGTTCGGAAACCGTCTCGATAGCGCCCGCTTCCGGTACGTCCTCGCCGAGCGCTTCGACACGCCGGTACAGAACGTCGACGCCACCATCCTCGGGGAGCACGGGGACGCCCAGGTCCCGGTCTTCTCGAAGGTACGGGTCGACGGACGGGACCCCGAATTCGACGACGGGGAAAAAGAGGAGATCCTCTCCGACCTGCAGGAGAGCGCAATGAACGTCATCGAGCGCAAGGGCGCGACGGAGTGGGGACCGGCCACAGGTATTGCCCATACGGTCGAGGCCATCCTCCAGGACACCGGTGCGGTCATCCCCGGGTCCATCGCCCTGGATGGCGAGTTCGGGCTCTCGGACGTCGCCCTCGGTGTCCCGCTCAAACTCGGATCTGACGGCGTCGAGTCGGTCGTCGAGTGGGACCTGAGCGAGTTCGAGCGAGACCAACTCGACGAGGCCGCCGAGAAGCTCTCCAGTCAGTACCGGGAGATCGCCTGAGAGAATCGGTCTCTGTCGGTAATTCTCGTTTTAGGCGTCCGGGTCCGGAAATCGGCGCGTCGTGAGATACCGATCGAGGTAGAAGACGGGCGTCACGAGGAGGGCCCCGAGGGTGTTCGCGTAGGCGTCGAAAAGGGAGAAGTACCGCTCCGGAACGGTTGCCTGGACGACCTCCATTCCGAGACCGTAGGCCACGGTCGTCCCCAGGACGAGGACGACGAGCGTCCTGGTCGGCCAGGACCAGTCCACCGTCGCGTACCAGAGCGTCGCGGCGAAGACCCCGTATCCGAGGAAGTGCCGCCATTTGTCGAGAGGTATCAACTCGAAGTGGGGGACGACCGCCTGTTCCGGCGGGGCTTTTAGGACCGAGAAGTAGAAGATGCCGAGCGCGACAGCGACGACAAAGGCCCACCGGACCCGACGGGGGAGTAGCGGGACGGGCAGATCGGCCATCGAGAACGGCTATTTGGGGAACTCCCTAACCCGTTTCGGATGGGGCTCGTGCGCGGAGATTGTCACGGGATGCGCTGGTTCTCGCGGGATGCGCGGTCCTCACGGGATTCGCGGTCCTCGCGGGATTCGCGGTCCTCACGGGATGCGCTGGTCCCCGTCCTCGTATATCGAAATCGCGTCGACCGGGCAGGTTCGTGCGGCGAATTTCGCGTCGAGTTCGGCGTCCTCCGGGACCGCTCGTTCGAAGACGTCCGGTTCGACCTCCTCGGCCTCGAGGAGGTCGATCTTTCCCTCGTCCTCGTCTTTCTCGAATCCCTCCTCCCACTCCGAGACGCACTGGAACATGCCGATACAGGTGTCTCGATCGAGGCGTATGCGCATACTGACACTGGCGAACTACGACGGCTTAGCACTGACGCCCTGGCCATGGTCCCGGAGACCACCCGTCGGCGGATGCAGGGAAGTGGCTGTTCGGGTGTCCGGCCAGTTTTCGTAAGAATTTCGACTGTCGGGCACAGGTTTGGCTCGAGGGCGCCATCGGATCGAGCCCGACAGTTTAAACGGCGGGACCCGCCTACCTCATTGCGATGAAGGTCAGGGACCTGTCGGGCCTCCCCGACGGGGTCGCCGAGCACTTCGCCGACTCGGGTATCGAGGAACTCTATCCCCCGCAGGCTGCGGCGGTCGAGGCGGGCGTCCTCGACGGAACCAATCTCGTCGCGAGCGTACCGACAGCGAGCGGCAAGACGCTCATTGCGGAACTCGCGATGCTGTCGGCCATCGAACGCGGCGGCATGGCGCTTTACATCGTCCCCCTCAGGGCGCTCGCGAACGAGAAAGCGGCGGAGTTCGAGGAACTATCGGCGTTCGGCATCGACGTTGCCGTCTCGACCGGCAACTACGAGAGCGACGGCGCGTGGCTCGGCGACAGCGACGTGGTGGTGGCCACCTCGGAGAAGGTGGATTCACTCATCCGGAACGGGGCGTCCTGGATCGACGACCTCGGGTGTGTCGTCGCCGACGAAGTCCACCTGGTCGACGACCGCGACCGGGGGCCGACCCTGGAGGTCACGCTTGCGAAACTCACACAGGGGACCCCGGGGCTACAGGTGGTCGCGCTGTCGGCCACCATCGGCAACGCGGACGAGATCGCGGACTGGCTCGACGCCGAACTCGTCGACTCGACCTGGCGCCCGATCGACCTCCGAACGGGGGTCCACTACGGCAACGCAGTCCACTTCGACGACGGGAGCCAGCGGGAATTGACGACCGGTGGAAAGAACCAGACCGCCGCCATCGTCGCGGACACGCTCGAAGCGGAGGGATCGACGCTGGTGTTCGTAAACTCGCGGCGCAACGCAGAGGCCGAAGCCAGGCGACTGGGCGAGGTGACGTCGGGGTATCTCTCGGACGAGGAACGATCCTCCCTCGAGGACCTCGCCGCGGAAGTCAGATCGGTCAGCGACACCCAGACCAGCGACGACCTGGCGGATGCCGTCGAAATGGGTGCAGCGTTCCACCACGCGGGCCTCACCCGCGAACACCGGACCCTGATCGAAGACGCGTTCCGCGACCGGCTGATCCGGGCGGTGTGTGCCACCCCGACGCTCGCCGCCGGGGTCAACACGCCGAGTCGGCGTGTCGTGGTCCGGGACTGGCAGCGCTACGACGGGTCAGCGGGCGGGATGCAGCCGCTTTCGACCCTCGAGATCCACCAGATGTTCGGCCGGGCGGGTCGACCCGGACTCGACCCCTACGGCGAGGCGCTCCTCACCGCGAGTTCCCACGACGAACTCGAGGAACTCTTCGATCGATACATCTACGGCGATCCGGAACCCGTGCGGTCGAAACTCGCGGCCGAGCCTGCCCTCCGAACCCACGTCCTCGCGACGGTGGCAACGGGCTGTGCCAGGGGTCGCGAGTCACTCCTGGAGTTCCTCTCCGCGACGCTCTATGCCTCCCAGACGACCGAACCGGGGCGGCTCGAGTCCGTCACCGAGGAGGTCCTTTCGTACCTCGAGGCCAACGATTTCCTCGAGCGCGAAGACGGGACGCTCGAAGCGACTCCCTCCGGCCACCTCGTCTCCCAGCTCTACGTCGACCCGATGTCCGCAGCGACGATCATCGATGGCCTCGAGGGAAGCGACGAGGCGCCGAGCGCCCTGGGCCTCTACCATCTCGTGAGTCGGACGCCGGACATGTACCAGTTGTACCTGCGGTCCGGCGACGAGGAGACCTACACTGAAATCGCGTACGACCGCGAGGACGAGTTGCCCGGCCAGGCACCGAGCGAGTTCTCCCCCGGCGAGTGGGAGGAATGGTTGTCGGCACTGAAGACCGGGAAACTCCTCGAGGACTGGGCGAACGAACTCGACGAGGACCGCATCGCCGAGCGATACGGAGTCGGTCCCGGAGACATCCGGGGCAAAGTCGAGACCGCGGACTGGCTCCTCCACGCCGCCGAACGCCTCGCGGGCGAACTCGACCTCGGGTCGGCCGCCCGGATCAGGCGCGCCAGGATCAGGGTCAAACACGGGGTCAGCGAAGAACTCATGGACCTCGTCGACGTCACACACGTCGGGCGAAAGCGTGCACGGCGGCTTTTCGAGGCCGGGTTCGAGTCACGGGAAGCCCTGAGGAACGCGCCGAAGGAGGACGTCCTCCGCGCCCTCGACGGTCGCAGAAAGACCGCCGAGAAAATACTGGCGAGTGCCGGACACCCCAATCCCGAAATGGACCACCTCGAGGAGACAGCAGTCGCGGTCAGGGAGTCGACCGGAGGGACTGACGGCGAGGATACCACGGGACAGGCCGACCTGGGTGATTTCGAGTGAAGACGATCGACGGACGGATTCGGATCGGGTCGGACGTCGAGGGGCCGTTCGCCGTCGAGAGCGTCGAATCGTTTCTCGGGACGCTCGACGCAGTCAGATCAACCACCGGATCCACCATCCAGGCGTTCGACGCCAGGTACGTCGCCGGTGAGGAGCACCTGCGGACCGCAGTCGAACACGCCCGGCGGTCCCGAAAGCGGGGTGAGAACGTCGCCGACGATCCAGCAGTCGAGATTCTCCTGTACGCCGCTGGCCGCCGGCAAATCGACGAGGCGATGGAGATGGGCGTCGGGACTGGCGACCGACCAGTCGTTATTGTCGTCGACGGCGGCGACGAAGCGGCCGCGGAAGCGATACTCGGAACCCTCCTCGAGGACGCAGTCGTATCGCCGGACCGAACGCGCATCACGTCCTTCTTCGAGATTACCGAAAAAGAGCGGCGGGCGACGGACGCTCCACTGGAAGCCCTGGTCGTCGAACGCGTTGCATTGCTCGACGTCGAGAAGTGAGCGAGTATCGTCCGTGTGCGGGGGAGATTGCAGTTGAAACAAAGGGGTTTGAAGTCGTCGCTTTCTGTCGATTTTATCCCTACATTTAAATAGGTAGTCTATCCGTGGGAGAATTCCTCACTGTTCCGTCACTCCAGTCGAAACAAGGGGGTTGTTCCACCCGAAACGGCGCCCGCGGGTGGCAGACGGGTGTCTGACGCAAATTTCACCGACCGACGAGACGAGAGAAGCGACGAGTGCGTGCACTCGAAAGAACCGATATCAGAAAACTATCATTTATTGGTTCAAGTACTGAACACGGAGCGGGACGGGGAGGCCGGCGGGCGGGGATCGCCAGATCACTGGGAGGTTTCGGCCGCCGTCGGATAGAAGCGGACTTACAGTGCGCCCTTGACCTGGTCGAGGAACTGTCGGGGTGGCTGGGCGCCCGTGAACTGGCCATCGGTCCCGTTGATGTTTACCTGGGGGACGCCGCGAACGCCGTACTCCTGGGAGAGGTCCATGAACTCCTGGGATTCGATCATTTCGGAGGTGATGTTCGGGTTCTCGATGGCGAACTTGTGGGCCGTCCCGACGGCCTGCGGGCAGTGCGGGCAGGTCAGCGTGACGAAGACCTTGATGTTGACGGGTTCGTCGATGTCAGCGAGTTCGGCCTTGATGTCCTCGTCGAGACCGCTCTCGCCGGTCGAGACCGAGACGATGTCCCGGACGTATGCGCCGAACTCCTGGCCGGACGGGATGCCGTAGTACCGGACGCCTCGAATGTCGCCGTCGGTGAGGACGGTGACCGGACCGGTGTCGTACTTCGTCGCGTCCCACTCCTCGGCGATGTCGCTGTCGAGGTCGTGGACCTCGACGCTGTAGTTCTCGCTGAGGTCCTCGAGTTCCTCGTTGAGTTCGATCGTCTCATCGCAGTACTCACAGTCCTCACCGATGAACACGTGTGCTGTCACCGCTTCGTCCATCTCCGCGAAGACGTCTTCGACGTCGCTCTTGTTCTGGTCGGATAGTATTGCCATCTTACCCCAATACAACCGGTCCAGCTATTAATATGTGTTGACCTCCATCCGGGAGCGGGACGCGACCGATATGACGTTTTTCCGGGCCAATACGACGTAATTTCCGGATTTATCGTATCCCCGGGGGTCAAAGTTTAGTGCTATGGTACCAATTACCGAATAAGTGGTATTGGGACGACAAACCAAAACTGGAAGAGGCGTGAGGAAGGTGAACGATGGCCAGTGAGGAGCAGGAAAACGTCGAGGCCAGGCCCGGGACACAATTCGGAACGGATTGCGTGGAGAACGAGCGACGACTGGTGTATCCGGCTATCGTGAGACCGGAGCAGGCCAAGTGCAGCCATCTTGACACCGGAACTACGCGAGGAGTTGGCGAGCGCGGCACCTATTTCAATTGTCGATGCCGTCGGGGTTCAATCATCGATTCCGAAGAGGAGTACCTGGCCTCGAAATCAGTGAGGGGGTCCCTGCTTCAGAGTTCCTCGAGGAGTTCCTCGGCGCGGTCCTGGCGGATGGCGTCCTCCTCCACCATGATCTCGGCGATCCGGTCTACCTGGTCCCCCTCCGCGCCGGCCTGGATCGCGATGTTCTTCGCGTGGAGGCTCATGTGCCCCCGCTGGATTCCCTCGCTCACGAGGGCCCGAAGTGCCGCCAGATTCTGCGCGAGGCCCACAGCGGCGAAGACCCCGGCCATCTCGTCGGCGGACTCGACGTCGAGAATTTCCATCGCTCCCTGGGCGGCCGGTTGCAACTGGGTCGCGCCACCGACGGTCCCGACCTGGATCGGTAGTTCGATACTGCAGGAGAGATTGCCGTCGTCGTCGACCTCGTAGTTAGTGAGCGATCCGTACCCTCCCTGGGCGGCGTAGGTGTGCGCTCCGGCCTCGATGGCGCGCCAGTCGTTGAACGTGGCCGTCGTCACGGCGTCGATGCCGTTCATGATCCCCTTGTTGTGCGTCGCGGCCCGGTAGGGATCGCCCTCGGCGAAGGCCCAGGCGTCGACGATCCTGTCCCGGACGTCTTCCCCGGTGAGGTCACTGTCGTCGTCTTCGAGGTTGCCCGGTGGAATCGTACAGGTCGCCCGGGCGAGTCGACGGTCGGCGAGGTTCGAGAGGATACGGAGTTCGACGTCTCCCCCGGTGATCGACTCGATTTCGGGTGCCAGCGCCTCCGCCATGGTGTTGACCGCGTTCCCACCCATCGCGTCCTGTACGTTCACGATCAGGTGGACGACGAGCATGTCACCGCGGGTCGTTTCGATGACGCGCGCCGTGACGTCCTCGCAGCCGCCGCCGTGTTCGACCAGGACGGGATCCTGTTCGTCGGCGAGATCCATCAGCCGCGATTTCTCCTGGAGTACCCGAAGTTTCGCCGCGTGTGGGTCCGCCACGTCGACGGCCTGGATCTGGGCGATCATCAGCGGGCCGCTGACGTCGGTACTGAACCCGCCGCTGTCCCTTGCCATCAGGGCAGCGTAGGACGCGGCGGCCACGACGCTCGTCTCCTCGACGGCCATCGGGATCAATGTGTCCTCACCGTCGATACGGAAGTTTGTGGCGACGGAGAGTGGGTACTCGATCGTCCCGATGACGTTCTCGCTCACCGTATCCGCCCTGACGTCGTCGAGTCCCCGCCCACCAATCGCCTCCTCGGCCTCCTCCGAGAG
Organism: Halodesulfurarchaeum sp.; assembly: GCA_042216905.1. Lineage (GTDB taxonomy): Archaea > Halobacteriota > Halobacteria > Halobacteriales > Halobacteriaceae > Halodesulfurarchaeum. Next base: position 7,289 of record JBDGTL010000005.1, on the reverse strand, counting down.
GTCGACCAGGTCGGAAATCGTCTCCCGTCGCTCCTGTACCGATTGCTTGTAGAAACCGGAAATTCGCGAGTCCATGCGGTGTGGAAACGGTGGGTCGATTATAAACCTGCTCGAAACCGAGACCGTCGATCGTCGAAACGTATCGACCACGCCTCACGTTCCGTCAGGTTCTCTTCCCCCCTCCCCTCCCCCTCCACAATCAAACCGACCAGACGATTTATCGGACGAGGACGCGTCCCTTTTGTCATGTGCGGACGGACCTCCCGCTACCTGCCCCAGGCGGTGATCGAGGCCAGGTTCGACGCGGAGTCCGAACAACCGCTCGAACCGCGGTACAACATCGCCCCCTTCGACGACCAGGCAGTCATCACGAACGACGCCCAGGACGCCATCCGCCTCTACGAGTGGGGCTTCCTGCCGGAATGGGCCGACGATCCGAACTCGACGCATCGACCGATCAACGCCAGGGCCGAAACCGTCGGAGAGACGCCAATGTTCCGGGACGCCTTCCGGGCGAGGCGGTGTCTCGTCATCGTCGACGGGTACTACGAGTGGCAGGAGCAGGACCGGGGCCCGAAACAACCGTACAGAATCACGCTCTCCGGTGAGGACCCCTTCGCGATGGCGGGGTTGTACTCCCGGTTCGAGGAGAACGGGACCACCCTCGAGACCACGACGATCATCACCACGGACGCGAGCGCGGTGGTCGAGTCGATTCACGATCGGATGCCCGTTATCCTCCCGCGGGAATCGGAACGAACCTGGCTGGAAGCCGACGACCTGGACGCCAAAGCGTCACTACTTTCCCCGTATTCTGACAGTGACCTGGTGGCGTACCCGGTGTCGAGGGCCGTGAACGACCCCGCGAACGACTCCGCGTCGGTGATCGAGGAGGTATCACTGCACGAGGAGCAAACCCAATCCGGTCTGGACGACTTCGCGTAAACTACCCCCCCCCACCCCCTCCTCGGTCACGGCTTCTTCTCCGGCCTACTCGCTCGCTTCGCCGCTCCTTGAGGCCGGAGGCTCCGCCTCGAGTGCGCTCATTAATATCACCATCTCATCAATATCAACATC
>JBDGTL010000005.1:0-6112 GCA_042216905.1 Halodesulfurarchaeum sp. | reverse complement strand
CATCTCATCAATATCAACATCTCATCAATATCACTATCACATTATATAATATCGTATATTCGTCGGCAGTGTGACTCCCCCGATTCAACTGGTTGATGCCGACATGACAGTCGTATCCACTGCCACGATGTGGTGGTGACAGAAGACGTCCTGCGTGGAGTTATCCGACAATTCTGGCGGCCTGTCTGGCTCATCCGACAGTTCTTACTGTCCGAGTCGTGACATTCCCGGTGTACCGTCCTTCGATGACGTACTTCCGGCCGAGCATCGGGTCGAGTAACCGTTCCACCGGGGCGTAGTTGTCCGAAAGCACCGGGACGTCGTCTGTCTCGACGGATCCGACCGATCGGTTGATCGCGTCGCTCATGTCATAGCCGATGTCGCGACGCCGATTCCGGGCAAGCAACTCCTCTCTGCTCAGGCGGTCCTCACGCTTCGTCGCCACGACCTCGACGTTCTGGACGAAGGAGGAGTCGGTCGTGCGTAAGGCATGCACCTGCGGGAAGACGCGGTTCATCGTCTTGTATTCGGCGCGGAAGAAGGCAGATCCTGGCCCGCTGGGTGCCGAGATGACGTTCGCGAGCAGGACGCCGTCGTCGTCAAGCCGAGCGCGTGTGAGCCTGAAGAACTCCTTTGTCGTCAGGTGAAAGGGAACCTGGGCCTTCCGGTAGGCGTCGAGGATGATGACGTCGTAGGTTCGGTTCGTCCGCTCGAGGAACTCCCGGCCGTCCCCCTGGTAAATGTGGAGGTCGTCGGTCTCGTTCACCCGGAAGTACCGTTTCGCGGCCGCGATCACCTCGGGATCGATTTCGACGACGTCCACCTCGACGTCGTACAGGTCGGCGAAGATACGGGGTCCGGTGAACCCACCGCCACCGATGAAGAGCACCCGGTCCACGTCCTCGGTCATGAGAAGCGGGAGGTGGAAATACCGTGTGTAGGTGAAGACGTGCTCGTTGGGTCGGTCGAGGTTGATCGCACTGTGGGGCTGCCCGTCGAGGTAGAGCGTCCGAACGTACCCCCGGTCGACGACCTGGAGGTGCTGGTACGGCGTCTGGGTTTCGTACACGACTTCGCCGGGCACCGTCACGCCGTAGGTCGGAAGCGAGAAGGCTCCCACGAGGAGAAGGACGACGACGAGGATTCGGACCACTGGCCAGGGATTCCGCGTCGGAAGGGTCAAGCCGACCGCGGCAACGACGAGCACGGCGCCGAACAGGAGCGCGATTGGATCGATCCCGAGCCACGGGACCAATACGAACGTGGTCCCGAACGCGCCGACGATGCTCCCGATCGTCCCCAGGGCGTAGACGCGCCCGGACGCGGCCCCGGTGTGCTCCGTGCCGGAGAGTTCGGCAGCGTATGGACTGATGAACCCGAGGAGATAGACCGGTGGTCCAAAGAGCAACGTGACCGGAAGGAGTGGGGCGAACCGCGGTGGGATCGGGGCGGCGGAACTCACCCGGAGGAAGAGGTCACCGGCGTACAGGACGACAGCGATGTAGATCGCCGTCCAGAGCATGATCGTGGCCAGGTTCTCGACGGACACGTCCCCCACGGAGCGTTCACCGCCCCGCCAGTAGCCCAGACTCAGAGCGGCGAGGAACACCCCGATTATGCTCCCCCAGGTGTAGATGCTCGACCCGAACTGCGGGGCGATCATCCGTCCCGCGAGGATTTCGAGGCCCATCGAGGTGATTCCGGAGACCAGAACGGCGCTTTCGGCCCGGGTGGGCCAGCGCGGCAATCGACCGACACGATCCGCCATTGCCGATCACTACGGGACGGGTACTCAAAACGGTTGGTCGTCGAGAGGGCTCATATCGACAGCGAGGGACGAGGAGATTGAGGGCAGGCCGGGTTGTCCGATTGGGCAGGTCGTCTCGTCCGATTGAGGGCAGACCGTGTTGTACGACTATGGCAGGCCGTGTTGTCCGATTGAGGGCAGAGTATTGTTCGATTGGAAGCAAGCCCTCTTCGCCAGTCCCCTGGCATTCACGTAGCTGAATCTCGAGTGCTCTCGTGTCAGGAGACCGAGAGTTCACGCGGCGGGAATCATGGGAGGGATTTTCCCGTCCCGGCCCGGATCCAGGTGATATGAGCACGCGTGAGACGATTCAGGTGGCCACCCGCGGGTCGGACCTGGCCCTCCGCCAGACGTCAATGGTACAGTCGTGGCTGGCGGAGCACCGGATCGAGGCCGAACTGGTCGAGGTCGAGACCAGGGGTGACCGCATCGACGACGCCCTGATCCGCGACCTCGGAAAGACCGGGGCATTCGTCAGGGCCCTCGACGAGAAGGTCCTTTCCGGGGAGGTGGACGCTGCGGTCCACTCGATGAAGGACGTCCCGACCGAGCAGCCAGAGGAACTGGTCGTCGCAGCGGTCCCCGCACGGGCCGCCCCCGAGGACGTGCTCCTCACACCCGAGGGAACGACCCTCGAGGACCTCCCAGAGGGTGCCGTCGTGGGAACGTCGAGTTTGCGCCGGGGCGCCCAGGTCCTCGCACGGCGCCCAGATCTCGAGATCGAACCGCTCCGGGGCAACGTCGATACCCGGGTCGAGAAGGTGCTCGCCCCGCATCTCCAGGCCGAACACGAGGCCAGACTCGGGGAATCCGCGGATGAGTCGGATGACGACACGGACGAATACGAGAAATCCGCCGAGGAGTGGTTCGACGGACTCGCCGAGATCGAACGCGCCGCGCTCGGGCGGGAGGTCGACACCGAGTACGACGCCATCGTCCTGGCGAAGGCCGGCCTCGAACGGAGCGGCCTCGAGGAGGACGTCGAGTTCTCGCTCCTCCCCACGGACCGCCACGTCCCCTCGGCCGGGCAGGGTGCACTCGCGATTTCCGCACACGAGGAGAGCGAGGTCGGGGAGTCGATCAGGAGGGCACTCGATCACGAACCGACCCGGGTCGCCACGACGGTCGAGCGGATCGTCCTCGCCGAACTCGGTGCGGGGTGTGTCGCCCCGCTCGGGGTTCACGCAACGGTCACGGGCGACATCGTCCGGGCCACCGCACAGGTCCTGAGCCAGGATGGGACAGAAGAGATCAGGGAACGACGCGACCTGGACGTGGAGGACTACGCGAACGAAGCACGGGCCCTCGCCGCGGACATGGCCGACCGGGGGGCCGCCTCACTCATCGAGGAGGCGAAGCGGGAATGAGCGACGTCCCGAGAGTCGCCGTGTTCCGCCCCGACGACGAGCGGATGGCCGAGGCCGTTTCCCTCCTCGAGTCACTGGGGGTCGAACCGGTTCCTGACCCGATGCTGGCCATCGAGGAGACCGGCGACACGCCGCGGACTGACGCGGAGTACACCATCTTCACCAGCAAGACCGGCGTCGAAATCGCTGCCGCCAGGGACTGGCGGCCCGGGACGACGACGCTCTGTGCGATCGGCCCGACGACGGCGGACGCCGCTGAGGCGGCCGGATACGAGGTCGACCTGCAGCCATCGGAGTACACCTCCGCCGGACTGGTCCGGGCCCTCGAAGACGAGGTCGATGGCAGTCGGGTCGAGGTCGCCCGGAGCGACCACGGGAGCGACGTCCTCCTCGACGGACTGGAATCGGCCGGTGCGTACCACCACGAAACGGTCCTCTACGAACTCCTCATCCCAGCGGGGGCCGGACAGTCGGTCGACCTCGCTGCCAGGGGCGACCTCGACGTGGCGCTCTTCACGTCGTCGCTCACGGTCGAGCACTTCGTCCAGGTCGCGACGGAACGGGGTGTTCGCGACGCCGCACTCGACGGACTCGAGACCGCCGTGGTCGGCGTCATCGGACCGCCGACGAGAGAAACCGCCGAGGCGTGTGGCGTCCCGGTCGACGTCGTTCCCTCCGAGGCGGATTTCGAAGTGCTGGCCCGGGAGACACTCGACGCGGCCGGTCTTTTGTGAGGGAGTGCCGTTTTTCCGTACGGTGTCGGGTGCTGTGAGAACCGTGATCGGCGGATTTTCGAGGTGGTGGACGATGGAGTTCCGCGAGTATATTTCTGGGATTGGTCCGTCCCGGGACCGCTCTCGAGTCCGTCTCGGAACCATTCTCCAGTCCCTCCCAGGACCGTTCTCCAGTCCGTCCCGGGACCGCTCTCCAGCCCGTCCCAGGACCGTTCGTCAACCAGGCCCGGGACCGTTCTCCACCCGTCTCCTCGTCCCATCTCCATCCGTCTCCTCGTCCCGTCTATAGCCGGCTCCTTAGCCCTTCTCCAGTTATCGCTTCGCCCATTATATAGTGCGAAGCGGAGTGTGTCCTCGTCCTCGCCGACCGGTGCCGTGGCCGAATCCCCAAAGGGCTAAATCCGAACCCGGCGTACCGGTATCATATGGAAGACGAACCCGCGAGTGGCGACATCTTCGGCATTCCGTACAACTTCGAGCGACCCAGCCTCAAGCGACTTCTGTCGGCGTACTGGCAGCCGGGAAAGGGAATGGTCGTCGAGACGCCCTTCGGGGTCGGGTACTCGCTCAACTTCGCGAACTGGCGGTCGTGGCTCGTCGTCGGGCTCGTCGGTATTCTCCTCTGGCAGGAGCGATCGAAGGGGACCGACGAGGGAGAGGAGGAAGCAGTCGAGGTCGTCGTCGAGGAGTGAGTGAACGGACCGGACCGATAGGGAACCCGAGTGAACGGACCGGATCGATACGAGAACCGACGGGTCTATTCCGCCGCCCGTTGAGTCGGAGATATGCTCCGGTTCGCGACGACGAACGCCGGTAAGGTCTCGGAGGCCCGATCACACCTGGCAGGCGTCGAGGAAGTCGTCCAGTTCGACTACGACTACGTGGAGATTCAGCACGAGGACCTCGCGAGGATCGCGGCACACGGGGCCAGCGAGGCGTACGAGTCGGCCCCGGACGATTCCCCAGTTATCGTCGACGACACCGGTCTCTACGTCCGGGGACTCGACGGGTTTCCGGGGCCGTATGCGGCGTACGTGGAGGAGACCCTCGGGATCGAGCGTGTCTGGGACCTGGTCTCGGAAATCGACGACCGCCAGGCCGCGTTCCGGTGCGCGATCGGATACGCCGACGGGGCGACCGTCGAGACGTTCCAGGCGAGCCTCAACGGTCGCCTCGTATCCCCCCGGGGAACGGGGGGATTCGGCTACGACCCGATTTTCGAACACGACGGATCGACGCTTGCAGAACTGTCGACCGAGGAGAAAAACGACATCTCTCATAGGGCGCGTGCCCTCTCGAGACTCGCGGACTGGCTCGAGGAACGGGAGGACTGACCGAACGAACGGGCTGACTGAACGGGAGAACTGACCGAACGAACGGGCTGACCGAACGGGAAGCCGTACAGTTTCGGCGCCCTCCCCCTCCCACCGATCAGGCCCGGGGATCGCGGTCGGGCCCCGGGTAGGTCCCACCGACGACGACGTCGTACATCGATTCGACGTCGAAGACGGAGAGGAACGATTCCGGTCGGCGAACGCTGAGGGCGACGCTGTCGGCGAGAGCGACGTTCGCGGACGCACTCGCGAGATGGTCGTCGAGCGTGAGGAGGTGGCGTGCGTCGCCGGCCACGGCACTGGCGAGGCCAGGGTGATCGTCCGAGGGATGGGAAACCAAGACGACGACGTCCTGGATTCGGTCCCGCCAGGCAGCCGCGAGGGAGTCGGCGGCGAGGGTCTCGATGATGGCCCCGGCGTCAGCGAGTACCCGTTCGCTCGCCACCAGCTCTATCCAGTCGTGCCCTCTTGCAAGATCGAGTGCCTCCCGGGAGGGGCCGCCGACGAGGAGGTCGGCGGCCAGTACGTCCGCGTCGGCCGCGAACCGTGCCATTGGGGCTCCCGTTTCCGAACTCTCCCCCGTCATCGGTCCCGGCGATCCGAAAGCGCGCTTTGGACCTCCTCGAGAGACACCTCGAAGTCCGCCGCTTCCTCGAACAGTCGGTTCCAGGTCATACAGCAGGTTCGCATCCCGGGCGAAAAATCCCTCCGGACCCTCCGGGTCCGGCCCACGTATAGTGACATCCTCCTCGCCGTAAACGGCGAGGCTTCCCACGCATGGGGAATACCAGTCAGTCGTCGCTGGCAGAGGGTTCCGACTCTTCGTAGGCCGTGAGCGTCATCTGCGCTGGTACGCTCTTCTCACGGTGA
>JBDGTL010000031.1:5423-32113 GCA_042216905.1 Halodesulfurarchaeum sp. | reverse complement strand
CCCGATAACCGAATTCAGGTACCTGACCACCGATGACCGCCAGTTCCGAAAGCAGGTGCTGGGATTTCTCGATCTGTTGAAAGCCCAGGACGCGACTGTCATGTTGACCTCCCAGGCCGCAGAGACCGTTCCGGATGATGATTTGCAGTTTCTGACTGACACCGTGATCTCACTCGAATCCAACCCCGATCATCGGTCCGTGCACGTTTCGAAATTCCGTGGATCATCAGCCATGTCGGGATCGCATGCGTACGAAATCAGCGATGGAGGCGTGTCGGTATTCCCGAGGATTCGAGCGGATACGGTTCCTGAAACGGATATCCCCGCTGAAACGTTGTCGTCGGGCGTTCCGGAACTCGACCAACTCCTCAACGGCGGTCTGAATGCGGGCACTGTAACGTTCCTGAGCGGGCCGACTGGAGTGGGCAAGACCACGACCGGGCTTCAGTTCCTCAAAGAGGCTGTGGCACAGGGGAAAACCGCCGTGTTATACGAGTTCGAAGAGGCCAAGCGGACGTTACTCGATCGCGCCGATGACGTGAATATCCCAGTGCGAAATATGGTCGACCGGGGTGACCTCAGGATAACCGAAGTCCACCCTGACGCGTTTACCGTCGATGAGTTCGGCGATATGGTTCGAGAGGACGTGGAAACGAGGGACGTCGATGTCGTCTTACTCGATGGCATCCAGGGATTCAAACAAAATTTGCGGGGCCTGGGCCCAGATTCCCAACAGGACATCATGCGGATCGGACGGTACCTCAGGTCACAGGGCGTCACCGCGATATTCACGTACGAGATTCACGATATCACCGGCACCTTTCAGGTGACCGAAGAGGGAACGAGCAATCTGGCGGATACGATCATCTTCATTCGCCACGTCGAGTACAAAGGCGAACTCCGAAAGGTCATCGGAACGCTCAAAATGCGAACGAGCGACTTCGAGCGGAGTTTGCGCGAACTCGAAATTACCGAACACGGATTGAGCGTTGGCGATCCACTTCCACATCTCCGCGGCATCCTGTCGGGAACTCCTGACTGGAGTGATGCCGAAGGACAGGCACGGTCTGAGCAAGAGTAAGAGGCACCTCAAACCGTCCGTTTTACTTCTTCCTGAAGGGAACGCCCAGTTTCTAAACTGCCGCTGGTCAAGAGTACCGGTAACCGGCGTGTGCTCGGGGAATGGATTTCGGAACACAAGGAGTATGAACTGGCGACAAACGAATCCGACCTGACCTCGGCAGACATCGACTGTGAGACCTCCGAGACGAAAACGGTGCTTGACAGAGAGACGGCTCACTGTTCGAAAGAACCGGGACGAACTCGTCCTTCCGTCCGTGTTACTCGAAGAAGAATCCCAAAACCGACAGGTCCGAAAACGAGTTCCCTCGAGAGCACCCGGATCGCTGGGTCATCGTCGATAGCGTCGTGTGGATGCCAGTCTCAAAACACGGTCTCGGCGACCGTGTTGATACCTTGCTCCGGTGTTGCAAACGGTCCGAGACGGTATCTCCCGGGCAATCCGGGGTGAGGTCAAAGGGCGGATTTCCGAAGGAGTGGAAACGGGCGCACTAGCAAAGAAACGGGGATGAGACAGTTCCTGGGCCGCTCGTTGCTAGACACCGACGGGAAGGTATGGATCGAAGACGACGACCCTCGGGATGCTGTCGTCGTGACGTTGCCGACCAGGAGCTCTCAAACGAGCGATACAATCCATTTATGATCTTCACCTATTGCAACACACGGATTATTGATCGTTACTAAACGGACATGACAGGTACGAGTAATTCGTACAACGTCCGTCGACGTCCACTGAATATATGAGATGACGTATGGGAGCGAAGAGGATTCTTCCGACCACTTCCACAACAACCATGTGTTCTCTGTTACAACTATCTATAGAATGACGGATACGCACGTTTCAGCACATGATTTTTCTCTCAGATATGGGCACGAGTCCCCACTCACGGTGTACCCCAAAATTGCGGGAACGGGAAACCGTCATCTCGTCGAAGATGCCCTCGCTACTCCGGACGGATTTGAACTCGCCTCATCGGCGACACCGTTGACGGAGGCCGAATTCGATATCGCGGTGTTCGATACTGAGGGCCTGGAATCGTCACTCGACGATGCCCTCGCCAGAAAACGAGAGGCTGAACCGGAACTGGTGCCATACCTTCTGTTGGTCCAAGCGTCATCGGATGACACGCTCAGAGTGGGCACGGACACCGATCAGTCACACGAGATGTCGGCCATAATTAATGCGATACTGTCGATGCCGACGACGAAAACCGAATTCGCCTGGCAGTTGCACAATCTGGCCCGGCAGCGACGACAATCCCAGCAACTCGCCGAGCGCGAACGCCAGGTTCGTTCGAGGTACGAGAGTCTGGTCGATGCCGCTCCTGATACTGTTATCGTCGCTGACGCCGATACATGGGAGATCGTCGAAACGAACCCTGCCGCAGAAGAACTGGTGGGTTATACGCAAGATGAGTTACAGGGGCGAGATGTTCTGGCCCTTCACCCTGCAGACGAGCGAGAAAAATATCAGCAACTGTATCAGTCCCATCTTTCCGAGCCAGAACGGGAATCCCCGACACGCAGCCGGTTCTCAGATGGGAGCCGTATCTACGTAACGACGAAGGATGGGTCCACGATACCCGTCGAAATCAACGCCAGCGTTTACGAATTCCAGGGCCAGACCTTGGTTACGGGTATCTTTCGAGATATCAGTGCCCGCGTCGACCGCATCGAGACACTGCAATCGTTCAAAGAAGCCGCCGAAACCACCGATGTCGCAATCTTTTGGACGGACCGGGATGGCGTCATTCAATACGTCAACACTGCCTTCGAGGACCAGACAGGCTACGCTGCCGAGGAAGCCGTGGGTCAAAACCCCAGCATCCTCAAATCCGGTCACCACCCGGACGCATTCTACGACGACATGTGGAAGACGCTAACGAACGGCGAGACGTGGAAAGGCGAGATGGTGAACGAACGAAAGAACGGAGAGCGCTACGCAGTCGAGGAGACAATTACCCCGGTAATAGGGAATGCAGGCCATATCGAACGGTTCGTCGCGGTAGCAGTGGACGTGACCGACCGAAAACGACGCGAAGACAAACTCCGTCGTCGATCACGCGCTCTCGAGGCAGCACCGATCGGGATTATCATCACGGATCCCGATCAGGATGACAATCCATTCATCTACGTGAACGATGCCGTCGAAGACATTACTGGGTATTCAAGCGACGAGTTGATTGGCAAAAATTCCAGGATTCTTTAGGGTGAAAACACCGATCCGGACAAGGTAGCCTCATTTCGGAATGCTATAGAGAATGAGGAGTCAATGTCCATCGAACTTCGCAACTATCGCAAGGACGGGACGGAATTCTGGAACTCTATGGCAATCGCCCCCGTGCGTGACGATGAGGGGAGAGTCGTGAACTGGGTCGGCTTCCAGCGAGACGTCACCGAGCGAAAACAACGGATGACCCAGATCAACGTAATGAATCGCGTGTTGCGTCACAATATGCGCAACGATCTGAACGTCATTCTTGGAAGAGCTGAACTCCTCAATGAGAAGATATCCGGGAATGACAACGATAGCGTGGAGGCGATCATCGAGACCAGTGAGAAATTGATCGAACTGGCCGAAAAGGGGAGAGAGATCACGACCCTCCTGCAAAACCGACCGACGCGGGAAGCGATTGATATCGAAACCCGAGTTCGAACGGTGGCATTTGATATCCGGGAAGACCATCCGGCGGCGGAAATTACGGTCGAGGTAGAGGGGACCACGGTTGCCAACCCATGTACCGAGATCGATACGGCTATCCGAGAACTCATCGAGAACGCCATCGTTCACAACGATCAGGAGACCCCAACTGTGGAAGTGGAAATCACCGATCGAGATTCAACTGTCGAACTCGAGGTCCGTGATACCGGTCCTACGATCTCTGAATCAGATCGGGGGCTCCTCCTGGGTGAGGATCCCTTACAACTCCAACACGGGAGCGGGCTGGGACTGTGGCTGATCAACATCATCGCCACCAGATCCGGTGGATCAGTATCGTATGGAGAACATTCACCCCGTGGGAATCGCATTCAGTTGCGACTTCCGTAGGTGCCACCCAGTTCGTCTCCTGGAACTTTTTCGATTCACACGACCACTTCGCACGCCTGTGGTACTCCCGTGGGCAATCCGCTGATATTGCGTAACTAACAGAAGCGCATACGATTATTTTCGATCGTGTCACATACTGGGGTGCCGGGCAGTGGTTCTGTCCCTCTATTCACTATTGATTTCGACACCGGAAATCTCGAATCGTGCGCCACCGGACTCACTGTCAGTTAGCGCAATTCCCCACCCATGAGCTTCGGCAAGCCGCTTTACGATTGCCAATCCGAATCCGGTTCCCTCCGCGTCGGTTGAGTACCCCGGATCGAAGACTGCATCCCGTTCGTCTTCAGGAATACCCGGCCCACTATCTTCGATATAGATGGTTTGCTCGTCTGCTTGGCCGATCCGGATGGTCACAGTGTCACCGCCATGCTGGATGGCATTGCGAAACAGGTTTTCGAAGATGTGCCGGAGCCGGTCAGGATCCCCACGGATAGTAATATCATCCATGATCTCCAACGAGGGGCCGGAGGCGTCGATCGTCTCCCAGCACCTATTAGCCTGATTCATGATGGTGACCCGTTCCATTTCCCCCACATGTCGGCCGTGGCGAGCGAGCGTCAGCGTGTCGGAAATAATCTCCTGCATCCGATCCAACACAGTCGCTACGCGATCGACATGATCACTGTTGCACTCTTGGTCAAGGACCGAGACCCCGCCTTCCGCGACGTTCAGCGGGTTTCGCAAATCGTGGGCGACGATGCTGGAAAATTCATCAAGTCACTCGTTCTTGCGCTGGAGTTCACGTTGCCGTCGGAGCCGTTCCGAAATGTCTCTGAAGATGCCCTGGAAAAGCGGCTGATCGTGGATCGTGTCTTCGATGGCCCACGCATTGATTTCGACGGGAATTCGGTCGCCATCAGCCGTGACCGCAAATACGGGTGAGCCATCGTCGAAATGCGATAGAACCGCTGGTTGCTGCTCATAATGCTGTTCGAATAATTGTTCGTACCGTTGTTGATCCTCGGTGGGATGAAGCGCACGGATGTCCGTCGACTGCAACTCCTTCTGTGAGCATCCAAAGAACTCCTCGGCCGCTTGGCTTACCTCGACAATCTCTTTCGTCTCGGGATTAGCAATGACAATGGCATCGGGTGAACTTTTGATAATCCCGCGGAGATATGCTTCTTTTCCTGTACCAGGTGACATTATTTACTGTTCAGTTGATACCGACACTTGATTACGTATCATCTGTATCGCACTTGTACCAACTGTACCGGTGAATATGCCCGGTGTATTCAGTACGCAAATATACCTCGAATATTTGACTTCACCTTTCGGTATCAGGAACTGACAATAAATGATCAATGTCCAACACAGTATATACTGCGCCCACAGGCTCGACCGTTCTCGATCTATGGAGAACGTCGACCGATACTGGGTTTCACCTCGTTTGGAAACGAGCCTGCGACGCCGATCTCGGGAACGGCGATCTCCCCATTATATAGTGGTCCATTACCGAATTAATAGATTGGAAGAGCAACTATTCGAGGGGTATCCGAACCGCATCGACCTCGCATCGACCCCGCATCGACCATTCCGATCTCTCTATACTGTCGATACGAGATGCACACCGCCCTTGAGACGATTTGTCCCCCGGTTCCATCATGGACGTGACTTCGACACGACGTCCGGAGCGGTATACCGCCATCTGCACTCCACAACGAAACCGAAAACGGTCCTGAACCGCATGAAAACGGTCAACAGCTTCACCATCGCCACCGTCGTCCCGGAATCGCTGGTACTCCCCGATTCCCCGCCCAGTTGGCGAGGACGACGCTCACACTACCGTCGCGTCCGATTCGGTACCGGTTTCCGTCAACGCGAAGACCTCTTCCCGACTCTCCCTGAGGCCACACACCGATTGCACGAACCCTTCTTCTTCGAGTTCTTCCACCGCTTCGGTCGCTTTTTCCCGGCTCATGTGCCCCTCTTCCGCGAGTTCCGTCGGTGACAGTGGACCCCGGTGCTCGAGCACGACTCGTGCCAGCTCGGCACCGCACGACAAACGTCCCGTATCGCACATAGATTCCTTCTATCCACTTCAGTACAAAAACCCTTCCTCAACCGGCGAGACGGGGAGTGAGGCCTGAATATTGGGGGGATTTATCAAGTGGGGCCTCGATTCGAGCCCGTAGGGGACAGGGGGGGGGGTAACTATGTCGGGCAGAGTAAGACACCGTATCGGGCAGGGGGAGCAAACGATTCATCGCTCTGGGTAACACAAGTGGTGGAACGCTGTGGCCCGAGCACATCCCCGAAGGCAACGAGGGAAGGCGGTCATGTCGACACCCATCCCCGCGACGCAAACCGAATTACCGAACAGGTCTCAACAGCCAGGAGATTCGACGTGGAAACGCCTCTGGGGCGGGTATCGACGGACCCCCGATTCCCCGTCGACCTCGATTCGAACACAGGCGAATCCATTTTACACACAGATGCCTCCGATTCGCATCTCGAGAGCCTTCTCTTAACACCGAGCATACCGAGTGCCGCACCGAAAACACCAATTCGCGCCACACTGACCCCGTATCGCACACCCTCGGTCTACAGCGAGAATCGCTCGTGCTCACAACCAGCCGTTCTCGATGAGCAATTCGCCGTTCAGCACGCTCGCGCCCGCTGCCCCCCGGATCGTGTTGTGGGCGAGGACGTTAAACCGGACGCCGCGATCGGTCTCGGTGACGCCGCCGACCGCGATTCCCATACCGTTCCCCACCAGTCGGTCGAGGCGGGGCTGCGGTCGGAAGGGGTCCTCGAAGACGTGGATGAGCGGGTCGGGGGCGCTGGGAAGGTCCTGGGTCGGGGCGTTCGCGAACGCCTCCTCGATCTCCTCGAGGTCCGGTGACGCCGCGAGTTCCACGAAGACGTTCTCCAGGTGGCCATCGATGGTCGGAATCCGGTTGCAGGACGCCGCGACCTCCATGCCGTGCCAGGCGACCTCGTCGGTGCGGAATTCGCCGAGGAGTTTTCGCGATTCGGTCTCCATCTTCTCCTCCTCACCTCCGATGTACGGGATCGCGTTGTCGATTATCTCCATCGAGGTAACGCCGGAGTAGCCGGCCCCAGAGACCGCCTGGAGGGTGGACACCTGGACGGATTCGATCCCGAATTCCCCGAGGGCCGCGAGGGGCGGGACCATCGTTATCGTGGAGCAATTCGGGTTCTTGATGAGGGCGCCGTCCCATCCGCGTTCCTCGCGCTGGATCTCGATCAGGTCGAGATGATCGGGGTTGACCTCCGGGATGACGAGTGGCACGTCGTCGTCGAGCCGTGCGTTCGAGGAGTTCGAGGAAATCACGTAGCCAGCCTCGAGGAACGCCGGTTCGACCCGTTCGGCGACGCCCGAGGGAAGCGAGGAGAACAGGAGGTCGACGTCGTCGGGTACCCCGTCGGGATGCGTTTCCGTGACGGTCAAATCACGGACCTCTTCTGGAATGGGGGTGTCCACCCGCCACTTCGCCGCGGACTCGTAGGATTTACCGACGCTCTCCTGGCTCGCGGTCACTGCTCGAATCTGGAACGTGGGATGGTCGTCGAGGAGCTGGACGAACCGCTGTCCGACCGCTCCCGTTGCGCCGAGTATGCCGACGTCAATCATAGCCGTACCTGCGGGAAGGAAAAACTAAGCCCTTCTGATGCTGGTCACACTTGCCCGACCGCCAGACAGTCCTCAATTGAGCTTCCGGGTAACGTACCCGGCGATCCGGTTCCGGACCGATTTCGATTCGATATTGGTCAATTCCTCGACGCTCTTCTTGTTGTGCTCGAAGTCCTCCTGCTGGAACGCCTCGGGATAGCGATCCAGGAGGATCTTCCCGGTCTTCTTGACGTAATCGGGCTTGATGGCCATGCCGCGGGATTTGCTCCCGTCGGGTTAAAACCATTCGTTCCAGAACCGCGGCAACGGGCGGGTGGCGGTGAGGGTCTTCGAGCGCGGACGGAACCCGGCGACAGGTTTGGGGGGAAGGGGGTAGCGAGTAGGTTTCGGGCGGTATCATCTTCCGCCGGCGGGAACGGGGGAGACGCGCTCAATCGAAGTACTCCTGGACGGCCCTGCTAACCCGTGACAGTACCACCGGGTCGTCACTCGGTCGTCCGACGCTCACCGCATCGGCCCCGTATTCGAGATACTCGACGGCGGTCGAACGGTCGCGGACCCCGTTGTTCCCGATGAGGAAGGCGTCGGTTTTCTCGTCGATGTCCCCGAGGACCCACTCCGAGTCCATCGCGTCGACGTGAATCACGTCTGCACCGGCCCGCTCGACCCGTCGACACACGGCCGGCAAGTCGACTCCCGGGACCTCGCATCGGACCTTCACGCTCACCGTCGCTCCCCTCGACACCGCCGTCCGAACCTGCGATTCGAGTCGGTCGACGTCGGAGAGGAGTGATTCACCGGCCCCGACCGCACACATCTCCTCCTGGCGGCAGTGGGCGTTGATCTCGAGCAAGGCGTCGTGCTCGGCGCAGATATCTGCCACCCGTTCGAGTGGGCCAGGCGTCCTCGTCCTGACGTTGATGCCCGTCCGGATCGAAACCTCGGAGAGGAAAGAGAGTTCCCGGTCGACGAATCCGATCGGATCCGCCGGCAGGAACTCCTCGCGGTCCCGGTCCTCGACCATCTTTCTGGCGGCCGCTCTCGTCTGCTCGTCGATCGCGATCCCCCCGAGAATCGCCAGACCAGCGTGTGGGACACCGTTCTTCGCCCAGGCAGCGTCCGACTGGCCGCTCAGACTCGAGAGGGCGAGTCGAGGCTCGAACATCACACACGCTCCAGGGCCGTTTCAACTGCCCGGAGGACCCGGATGGCGTCGGTTCGGTCGTCCATTCGCGTGTCGGTCCTGATCACCGGCCGGTCGAGCGTCGTTTCGTCTGCCTCGTCGAGGACGAACGCGTCGGCGAAAGGGTAGAGTTCGGCGACACCGGCAGTCGACGCGTCGTACCCGGTCGCCTCGAGCAACGCAGCCGCCGGACCGGAGAACACCCGGTCTTCCACGAACGGCGAGACGATCACGACGGTGGCCGCTTGGAGAGCCGCTTCGATACCATCGAGGGCCAGCATCGGCCCGATGCTCGTGACCGGATTCGACGGCCCGACGATCACCGTCCCGTCCCGGATCGCGGAACGAGCCTCCCGGGTGGGAGATGCGGATGGGGCACCACGGAACGATACTGACTCGACAGCCGGTTCCCCCCCGTTTGCGACCCAGAACTCCTGGAAGTGCTGCTCGCCATCCGGGGTTTGAATCATGGTCGCCACCGGGTCGTCGCTCATTGGAAGGACGTCGACCGTCACCCCGAGGGCCTCCCGGAGGCGGTCCGTGACGGTGGTGAGGCGATGGCCTTCGTCGATGAGACTGGTCCGGAACAGGTGGACCGCCCGGTCGAGGTCACCGATGTGCATGAACTCGCCGATCGCCGAGAACCGACGCCATCGGGCGATCTCCCGGCCAGCAGTCTGTGCGGACGGGTCGAGATACCGCGGTCCGGCGTCCGCTCCGACGCGGTCTGAAAGGCGTCTGACCTCCTCGTGCGTTCGAAGGGAGTCCCCGTCGCGTCCCCACCAGGTATCCAGGTCGAGTTCGTCCGCCCGCCCGTAGAGTACGGTATCGACGTCCGGGCACACGAGCAACCCACCGAGTACGACGTCGTCACCGGTATTTGCGACGACGCTGACGGACTCTGGGTCGAACACTGCCTCGAGTCCGCGGAGGAGTTTGGGTGTTCCCGTTCCCCCAGAGAGGAACGTCGGCATGGATAGTAACGAGAGGGCTACCGGATAAACCCTTCTGCACCGCGTCGACCCGGAACGTCACGATTGGAGGAGCGATCCCAGAGCGGGACCGCCGTTACCTGGTCTCGTTCCACGTCGGTTCGTGCATGATTACGACGGAGGCGCTCCGGGTCAGGTTCGTCCTGACGGTGTTGGTGTCGACGTTCTGGGTCGCCTCGACGGGTACCCAGGCGTTCTTCGTCAGGACGAACTCGTACAGTGCCAGTTCGGACTCGCCACCTTCGGGGACCGCCGTCTCGTCGTAGGAAAGCGAAAACGTCGCGTTCGACCCCGGCGGGATCAGAACGGTCACCGCAGGAGACGCGGCTGCCGATTCGTAGGACCCGTTTCCGGTGTACATCGCGCCGGGTCCCTCGAGCATCGTGATGTCCTCGAACTGCGGGCGGAGCGCGGTTACCTGGAGAGTCGCCCCGAGACTCTCGTTCTCGAGGGTCCTGGTAACTCTGAGGTTCCCTCCGGCCGCGGCGTCGGCTTCGTCGGTCCATTCGGGCGATTGGACAGGCGATGCACCGAGTGCCGAATACGTCGTCTCCGCTTTTATGACGTGTTCGCCACGGGGCGTCTGGAAGGTCATGGTGTAGCCGAGTCGCCGAACGACCCCGCTTTCGGCAACGAACGCGTACGCGCTGACGTCGCTCAGGTTCCGGGTACTGGCTCCACCGATGCGAGGTTGACCGACGAAATCCTCGGGACCGTCGGCCGAGTAGCGGTAGAGACGCGTTCCGTTCTTGGTCAGAGCGCCGTCGTACGTGAAGTTGAACGTCCGGACAAATCCGGGCACACCGTCGATCGAGTACCGGGCGACGTTGATCGACCCGTTGGATCGATTGTACGAGAGCGCACCGGAGACGGATTTCGTTCGCACGTAGGTCGTCCCGTTTCCTGTATCGTATATCGTCTCGGTCCGTCCACCGGACGACCGTCGGGTTATTAACTTCTCACCGGAGTCGCCCTCCACGATCGCCATCCGGGTGATCCGGTACCGCGCGGACTGGTTGGGTTCCGAGATCTGGACCGTCGAGGAGTAGGTGAAGGACCCGGCCCGCTGGAGGGCAACAGTGTGTTCGACCGCCACGCTGGTCGAGTTGAGCGGCGTCTCGTAGATCGGCGACACACCCGGATCGAGCCCCTGGGTGGTTTGCGCACCGGGCGCAGTGGTACCTGGCCCAGCCGGGGAAAACCCGGAACAGCCAGCGAGCAACACGATCAACCCGACGACGACGGGGAGGGAACGGGAACCTGCCATATCGATTCAGTTGGTCATAGACGGTATAAAACCCCGATCCCACACCAGCGAACTGGGAACGGCCCCGGTTCTACCTGCCGTCCCGGGGCCGGATGAAACGGAGTTCCGCTCTGACTGCCCCGAAACGCGACAGCACACCGACCCCGACTTTTTGTAGGAAACCGACGAACGTCCGGGCAATGACCACCATCAAGGACAGCGTCCACGACCACATCGAGGTCGTGGGCGTGGCGGGGGCGCTGGTCGATACGCCACCCGTCCAGCGATTACGCCGGGTGAAACAACTCGGGACCGTCTCGCTGGTGTATCCGTCGGCCAATCACACCCGGTTCGAGCATACACTCGGGGTCTACCACCTCGCTTCCCGAGCGCTCGATCACCTCGACGTCGGTGGACGTCGGGCCGAGACGGTCCGAGCCGCCGCGATCCTCCACGACGTCGGCCACGGCCCCTTCAGCCACAATCTAGAGGGGTTGATCCGGCGCCGGACGGGAAAGTACCACGACGACGTCGAGGACATCGTGGGACAGGAACCCATCGCGACTGTGCTCGATGGCTACGGGATATCCCCGGACCGTATCGCCGAACTGATCTCCGGCGAGGGACTCCTCGGCCAACTCGTCGCGGGGGATCTCGACGTCGATCGGATGGACTATCTCGTACGGGACGCCCACCACACCGGCGTCCCGTACGGGACCATCGACCACGGTCGACTCATCCGCGCGCTCCGCTTCGTCGACGGCCACCTCGTTCTCGACGAGGGGAACGTCCAGACTGCAGAGAGCCTCCTCCTCGCCCGGGCGTTGATGAACCCGACCGTGTACAATCACCACGTGGCCCGGATCAGCAAGACGATGCTCCGGCGTGCAACCCAGCGTCGTCTCGAGACGGGGTCGACGACCGCCTCCGAACTCCGGCGAATGGACGACCCCGAACTCCGCGTGACACTCAGGTCGGACGAGGTCAGCGCGAAAATGGCCGACCGCCTGGCCAACCGGGACCTGTACAAGCGCGCCGTGTGGGCCGAACTCGGTGACGTCGGCGACCCCTTCGGCGAGGGGCTCTTCGACGCGGATGCGGAGACAATCAGCACCTACGAATCGGACATCGCTGACCGGGCAGGCGTCGAACCCGGCCACGTTCTCGTCGATGTCCAGGGCCCGCCGTCGATGCGCGAATCGACGACGCGGGTCCTGGTGAACGGCGAGGTCCGGGAACTCAAGGAACAGTCGACGCTCGTCCGGGCGCTCGAGCGGGTCCAGCGCGAGCAGTGGCGACTGGGCGTCTACGCACCGGAACGCGAGACCGGTGCCGTCGGTCGGGCGGCCGAGTCCGTCCTCGGCCTGGAGACTGACGGCGCGTTGATCGCGGAAATCGATTCCCCCGGAAGGTACACCTCACTCGACGAATTCGAATGACAACGACCACAACGCTCGAAGGCACTATCCTCCACGGCCCGTCCTTCGAGGCCATCGACGGACGGGTCGTCGTCGAGGACGGAACCATCACCGGAATCGAGGAGGCCCCAACCGACAGGAGCGACATCGTCCTCCCGGCGTTCGTGAACGCCCACACGCACCTGGGCGACGCCATCGCGAAGGAGGCCGGTCGGGGCCTCTCGCTCGAGGAACTGGTCGCGCCGCCCGACGGCCTCAAACACCAGTTGCTCGAGGCGGCGTCGAGGGAGGAACTGGTCGACGGGATGCATCGTGCGCTCTCGTTTGCACAAGAGAGCGGTTCTGCGGCCGTCGTGGACTTCCGCGAAGGTGGAGCCGACGGGGTGAACGCACTCCGGAACGCGAGTGCGGATGTCGACATTGTGACGGTCATCTTCGGTCGGGGCCCCTCCGAGGTCCTCGACGTCGCCGACGGGTACGGTGCGAGCGGGGCGAACGATCGTGATTTCACCGAGGAGCGACTCCGCGCACGACAGGTCGGAAAGCCGTTCGGGATTCACGCAGGCGAGGTCGACTCGTCGGACGTGGCCCCCGCTCTCGATCTCGACCCGGACTACCTCGTTCACATGGTTCACGCCACCGGCGAGCACCTCGACCGGGTGGCCGCGGCTGAGGTCCCCGTCGTGGTCTGTCCACGGTCGAACCTGGTGACCGGGGTGGGGCTTCCGGACGTTTCCCGCCTCCTGGAGCACACCACCGTTGCCCTCGGGACGGACAACGTGATGCTCAACAGTCCGTCGATGTTCCGCGAAATGGAGTTCGCAGCGAAGTGCTGTGACCTGTCCGCCCCGACCGTCCTCGAGATGGCCACCACCGCCGGGGCGGAGGTCGCCGGTATCGAGGGGGGAACTATCGAGACGGGAGAACCTGCCCGATTGACGGTCCTCGACGGCGACACGGATAACCTCGCGGGATACCAGGACCCAGTTCGAGCGGTGGTTCGACGGGCAGGTGTGGCGGACGTCAAACGGGTCCTTACCGGTGGGTAGCGGTGTGACAGCGGCAACCGACCGAAGCGAAGGCGCGGCTGGACGAGCGAGGTGGACCGGACGGACCACAGCGTCGAAATGAACTGCGAGTCGACACGAGCCTGATTCGACGAAAACCCGTTTCGAAACGTATTCGGAGCGGTATTAGAAAAGTGGCCCGACGGGACGAAGGTATATATTCTAGGCCCGGACCAGACCGGTCCATGTCCTGAGAAGTCGGTCCCGGGCGATGCGCGGGAGCGTGGCCAGTCGCCAGGGAATCGATCCGGCCACCTGTTCGCTTGCCGACCGGAACGGGGTCACTCCGGTAGACGGGCGCTTCGACGCCTTTTTGGCGGGGCGAAAGGTAGCCCCCTCCATGAGTGTCGATCGGGACACGCTCCGCGACGCGGGACTGGCGACGGTGGGGGTCGTCGTCTTCATCGCGTTTCTCATCGCGGGCGCGTCGATGTCGGTCAACGGGATCGGCCGGACCGGGGCGTTCGTCATCGTCGGTGGTATCGTCGCCTTCGTCGTGGTCATGGCGGTCATCGGCGTTCTTTTCCTCGGCGAGGAGTGATCAGTCGGCCATCGCTGTCGCTCGATCAGTCCTCAACCGCCGTCGCTTTTTCGTCCCGATCCCGCCAGTCCTCCAGGTCCTCGTCCTCGGCGTCGTCCAGTTTCACTTCGTAGTACGACAGGGGGTGGGAAATGGAGTCACAGAGGTCGTCCGGGTTCACGCAGTCTCCGTAGGCCTTCATCGTCGCACACGACGGAGCGGTGTACTCGGTCGGGCTCGATTCACCCCGGATGTGTTCGGTCTGGTATCTGGTCATCTCCTCGCCGAATCCCGGGTTCACCTGGTAGATATCGACGATTTCGTCGGTCGAGAGTCCGATGTTCGTGAGAAAGGCGGTGATCGCGAACCGCGAGTGGTGTGGGAGATGTTCTCCGCGCTGGATGCGATCCAGGAGGTGCTTCATGCACGGGGGGAAGAGTTCCGGGACGACGGTGTCGATTTCCCGGGTGAAGTCAAGCTCTTCCAGAGTCGCCTCGACCTCGGCCACCTGGTCTTCGAGTGACTCCGCGACGGCTTCGGGTACCCGGAGAGGAAGGTCGGATTCGATTCGTTCGTGGACGGCCTGTTCCAGGAGACGATCGAGTTCGCTCGCCTCGATGGGAACCCATCCGTCACGGATCCCTCGGTGGGTGAGCCGCCACTCGTTTCCCCGGAGACTGGCGGCGAACCTGAGATACTCCGAGACTCGCATCTCGAAGCCCCGATCGGTCGCTCGGACTGCGGCGTCCAGGTCGAACTCCTGGAGGAGATCCGAGCGGTCCAGTTCCGTCGATCCCACGGAGCGGAGTTCGGAATCGGACGCGAAATCGGCCGTGAACCGTTCGAAGGCGGTCGCAGCCTCGGCAGCAGCGAACCGTCGCCGGGCGACGTCGGCGTCGACGAGTGAAACCAGCACCCGGGCGATCGGATAGGAGAGGAGTTCGACCCGGGTGGAGCGTGCCATCGGACCGGTTTCGCGATCGGTGAGGGCCCGGGTGACACGTTCGAGTGCCCGATCGACGACGTCGTCGTCGGTTTCGACGAGGGTCCCGAGATCCACCCCCGCGGCCTCGACGGCCGACCGGGCTTCTTCGAGAAATGGATAGCGAGCGTGCCGGGCGTCCATCGAGGACGTGTTACGTCCCGACGCCGATAAACCCCCCGCCACCCCGAAAACGCTACAGTCGGAGACCTCCTCATTCCGATATGGTCGCTCCACGGACCTGGCGGTTGGCTGCGGCACCGGTGGCAATCGGGGTGGGACTGCTTCTTCTTTCCTCCGGGTGGGGATTGCTCGCTCTCGCCGTCGCCGGATTCGTCCTGTGGTTCCACCGTGATCCCGACCGGACACCGCCACCGCGGGGATTCCTCGCTCCCGCCGACGGGACGGTTTCGGTCATCAGGGAGGAGGGCGGTCGGGTGCGAGTCGGCGTGTTCATGGGCGTGACCGACGTTCACGTGAACCGCGCCCCTGTGAGCGGCAGCGTCAGGTCGGTGGATCACAGACCAGGCGCCCACCGCCCCGCGTTCTCGAAGGAATCCGACAACAACGAACGCGTCGTTATGGAACTCGACGAGACCGAAGTGACGTTGATCGCGGGGTCGTTCGCCCGGCGGATTCACCCCTATGTCACTGAAGGAGACACGGTCGAACGGGGTGATCGGATCGGACACGTCTCGTTCGGAAGTCGGGCCGACGTCCGATTTCCGCCCTCCGTGAGCCGGTCCGACCTCGAAGTGAGTACCGGGGAGACGGTTACTGCCGGCGAAACTGTCCTCGCGTCCGACCCGACCCGGTGACCCACCGGATTTTTGCCCCACCGGGTCGCCGGGTAGGGCATGACCAAGAGCGAGGATCGATCGGCGATGAAACGGAACGCGGGCGAAGCAGCCGCCGGTCTGGTGGACGACGGAATGGTCGTGGGCCTCGGGACTGGGAGTACCGCGGGATACGCCATCGACGCCATCGGTGAGGCGGTGGATTCCGGCCTTACCGTCACCGGAATCCCGACCTCCTACCAGTCGAGGGCCAGGGCGCTGTCGGTAGGTATCCCACTCGCGGACCTCGACGAAGTCGACTCGGTCTCGCTAGCCATCGACGGTGCTGACCAGGTCGTCGACGGTGTCCTGGTTAAGGGTGGTGGTGCCGCCCACGCCCGGGAGAAAATCGTCGCGACCGCGGCCGAACGCTTCGTCGTAGTGGTCGATCCGAGCAAGGAATCAGATCGGCTTTCGCATCCGATCCCGGTCGAAGTCCTTCCCGCTTCGAGGACGACGGTCGCCGGATCCGTCCGGGACCTGGACGGTGAGCCCGAGTTACGCACCGCGACGGAAAAGGACGGGCCGGTCGTCACCGACAACGGCAACGTGGTTCTCGACTGTCGCTTCGAGGACGGGACCGACCCCGCGTTTCTCGATCGGGCCCTCGATTCGATTCCCGGGGTCGTAGCTCACGGCCTTTTCGTCGATATGGCCGACGAAGTACTCGTCGGCGAACGGGACGACGTGCGTCGCCACCGCGTTTGAAAAACCCCGGCCCCGAAAATCCACTCGACTTACAGGTCGCGGGGCTGGACCGTCTTCCGACCGTTCGCTTCGGCCCGCTCCATGGCGTCCTCGAGCAACTCTGCGACTCGATCGTCGAGGGCGTCGTAGAAGTCCGAGGAGACGTTTACGTCTTGGAGTGCGTCCTTGACCGCAGCCTTGACAATCAGGTCTGCCATACGGGACACGTTTCTGTATCCCCCGTAATAAGAGTTCCCAAATCCACCGTCATAGGCCCGGAGCCGCCCCATCACCGGCGCACCGGGTGGGTCAGCCACTCAATCGATTGCTGTCATGTCATCGAGGGATACCGTGTATTGCGGCCGTTTTTGCTGGTTACGCAAACAGATCTTTTTGAATTACCAACACACATTCCGGTTTAGGGAACTATTTTTACGTTAGTCTCGAACAGTATGGTACAGGTCACCGAGGCACAGAAACAAATGGCACGCTGTAATTACTGCGACGCACACGTGTCCGACCGCTTTGCACGCGTCTTCGCGGACGTCAAGGGCAATATCTGGGCGTGTCCGAGTTGTTCCGCGAACGTGGGCATCGCCGAGGTCTCGAAGCGACGCGCAGGGCGTGACTGACCGGAAGCGTCATGGACGGGGGATTCGAGGATCCGCCGTGCACTACGTGTACGTCCTCACGTGCGCAGATGACACCTTGTACACTGGATACACCACCGACGTCGAACGTCGGGTCCGCGAACACAACGACGGTGATGGGGCCCGGTATACGAGCGGCCGTCGACCGGTGGAACTCAAACACGTCGAGCGATTCGACGACCGGGGGGAGGCGCTCTCCCGGGAACACGAAATCAAGTCCATGACCCGGGCGGAAAAAGCCACCTTGATCACCGGTGACTCGGGGATGGAAAACGGGGAACTCGGTCAGGACCGACCGTAGCGGTTTTCCACCGAGCCACCTATACTCCCATCATGGACGCGATTTCCTTCGGGACGTCCGGTTGGCGGGCGACCCTGGACGAGTTTACCGCCCCCCGCGTCAGGATGGTGGCCCAGGCCACCGCGGATTACCTCGCCGAGGAATCGATGGGGGGAAAACCGGTGGCCGTCGGATACGACGCGAGAGAGACGTCCCGGGGATTCGCCGAGGAGGTCGCCAGGGTTCTCGCCGCGAATGGCCATGACGTGTTGATCCCGACTCGGGACATTCCGACACCGCTGGTGTCCCACGCGATCGTCTCCCGGGACCTCGCCGGTGGCATCGTCATCTCTGCCTCGCACAATCCGCCCGAGTACAACGGCATCAAATTCTTTCCCGCCGACGGTGCCCCTGCCATGCCGGCGGTAACGGACGCCATCGAGGCGAATCTCCGCGAACCAGTCTCGAAACCGGAGGCGGAGTACGGCGTCGTTCGCGAAGTGAACTTCGTGGACCCACACGCGAATCAGGCCTTTGAACTAGTGTCACCCGACCTCGACGGGGTGTCGGTCGTCTACGACCCGATGCATGGGAGTGGGAGGGGTGTGACGGACCGCCTCCTCGAACGCGCAGGAGCAGAGGTGTGGACGATCCGTGGGGATCGCGATCCCGAATTCGGCGGTACGCCGCCTGAACCATCGGCGACGAACCTCCAGGTGCTATCCGAAACCGTCCGGGAACGGGATGCCGACATCGGGATCGCGAACGATGGTGACGCCGACCGAATCGCAATCGTCACGCCCGAGCGTGGGTACGTCGACGAGAACCTGTTCTTCTCCGCGACCTACGACTTCCTCCTCGAGGAACAATCGGGTCCGGCGGTCAGGACCGTCTCGACAACCTTCCTCGTCGACCGCGTCGCCGAGGCCCACGACGAGTCCGTGATCGAAACGGCAGTCGGATTCAAGTGGGTCGCCGCGGCGGTGGCCGAGAACGACGCTCTCATGGGTGGAGAGGAATCCGGCGGCTTCTGTATTCGAGGCCACGTCCGGGAGAAGGATGGCGTCCTGATGGCCCTCCTGGCGGGGAGCGCTGAAGCCGACCGCTCCTACGACGCCAGACTCGATGAACTCGAGGAGCGCTTCGGTGAAATCCACCAGGACAAGGTGAGCGTGGACTGTCCCGACGACCGAAAAACCCCGGTGGTCGAGGCGGTAGATACGTCACTCCCGGACGTCATCGCCGGGACCGAGGTCGAACGCGTGAACCGGGTTGACGGCGTGAAAGCCCTCCTCTCGGACGGGTCGTGGGTACTGGTACGACCGAGCGGGACCGAGCCGAAACTGCGCATCTACGCCGAGGCCGCGGACGGCGATCGCGTGGACGAACTGCTCGAAGCGGGCCGGGACCTCGTCGAACCGCTCGTGTGAGTGCCTGTGCCCGGAACGACTCCGTCTTCAGTTTCCCGTCAGCGACGGATGCCGAAGCACCGATCCTCATTCGGGTGGATCGCGAACCCGGCGTTCCGGTAGAAGGACCGGATGTCGGAATCGAACGTCGCGGTGAGGAATCCCCAGTGGTCGTATGCACGGTCGAGCAGGCGGGTACCGATCCCCCGTCCCCGGCGGGCTCGCCGGACGGCAATTGCCTCGACGTGCATCCCGATTGATCGCGGCGAGGCGAGGAGGACACCGACCGGGAGTGAGGATTCGGCGATAAGGACGTGCCCGCTTTCGATCCGATCGGTGCCGATCATGGGGTCTACTGCCAGGTTCGCACCGTCGAGCACGTTCATGATTCCGATATGGTCCTCGAGAGTCGCTTTCCGGAGCGACACGCTCCCGGGATTGAGACGGTCCCCGTTGGGTTCCGTATCAGGGGTTCTCCTCGTCATTCCACAGCCTCCCTGTACCAACCGGAGGACGGCGACCTCGTCGTGTTCGACCGGCTGGTCGGACGGAACCGGTCGACCATCGATTATCACCGTCGCCTCCTGCGGACTCAGGTCGACTGCATCGAGGACGTCCGAGTAGGTACCGTCTGTCACAGACACCGTGTGCGTCTCGCCCCCGAGCACGTCGACCGTCACTTCCATTGGTGGAGGCGACTATCTCGTGGATGGATTTCAGCGTGTCGGACGGGTTCGAGAAGGTCAGCGTGTCGGATGGATTCGAGAAGGTCAGTGTGTCGGATGGATTCGAGAAGGTGGGTCGACTATCCCATCGAACTAAGTTGTCCTCGCCCCGAGTCCCCACCGATGTACGAATTTGTCCACGACGGCCGCTGCCTCGACGTCGAACTCGACCGGGTTTACAACGCCGGATATAGCGGTCGGGACCAGGAAGCGGTCCAGGATCACATCGACGAACTCGTCGAAGAGGGAATCCCGGAACCGGAGCACGTCCCGGAGGTCTACGAGATGGCGCCGTACACCACGCAGGTGGACCCCGAGACCGTTCGGGTCGTCGGGCCCGATACCTCCGGCGAGGCGGAATTCGCCCTCGTCTTCGCGGGCGAGGAGACCTACGTCACCGCGGCAAGCGATCACACCGACCGGGACCTCGAAACCCAGAGCATCCAGAAGTCGAAACAGATCGCACCGAACGTCCTGTCTCGAGACGTCTGGCGTCTCGAGGCCGTTCGCGATCACTTCGACGAGATCGAACTCCGGGCCTGGAACTGGATCGACGGCGAGCGAACCCGGTACCAGGACACCACGCTGTCCGCCATCCTCCCTCCAGAAGACATCGTCGAGACGGTCCGGGAGCAATACGGCGAACCACTCCGGGGCGCCGCACTCCTCTCGGGCACGGTCGCTACCGTAACGGGCGACATCAAACCCGGGACACGCTTCGTGGTCGAGCTCGTGGATCCGGTCCGCGATCGCTCGATTTCGGTGGGATACGACGTCGAGTCGATGTAGATCGGTGGTGACCGAGGGCCGGCGTACCTATGGGGGGAGGGGAAGTGTTGCTGAATATCGGTCTCGAACAGACGGAGGAGGGTGGTGGAACCGGACATCGATTCGCTATCGGTCGGTTGAACGGAACGTTGCGTCGCTATCGGACGGGGGTGGATTGTCACGCTTTCCCACAGCATACGGGGGGTTGTTCCGGCTACGGTCGTCGGGCTTTGTAAAAATCCCTTTTTCTGTGGTACCCTTGTTATCGCAAGGGAAGGCCAAGAACCTAGTGCGATGGAAACCGCTTTCGACGAGGCCGCGACCGACGTCGGACTTACCCTCGAAGTGGCTGTCCCCGAGCACTGTCCCCTGCGAGATTTCGACGGTGACATTATCTCTGCGAACCGCCACATCGTCGACGGCGAGTGCCGAAGCGAGTTCGTCGTCCGATCGGAGGAGACCGAGACGCAAGTGAGCCATCCGAGAGCGGAGACCGAACCCGACTCGTGCTTCTGCCACGTCTTCTACGAGTACGGGACCATTCCCACCTTCGATTCGATCGACGAGGGACGGCTTACGGTCTCGTTTCACCTCGAGGACGAGGCACTGGCCAGGTCACTGTTCTCAGACGTCAAGGGCGTCTGTCCCGACGTTGACGTCATCTCGATCGACCCGAACCAGTCCACGCATCCGTACGGTGACCGGGTGTCGGTCCGGGTTGGCGACCTGACCGCGAAACAGCGGGAGGCCATGGAGACGGCCGTGCAACGCGGCTACTACGGCCATCCCCAGGACGTGGACCTCGAGACGCTCGCGGACGAACTCGACGTGTCCCGCCAGGCCCTCGCAAAGCGGCTTCACAAGGCCGAGGAGAAGGTACTCGGAAACCTGTTCTCGAACGGGAATCCACCGGATCCGTGTGGGACCGATTGAACCCGTGAAATCTATTCGACGTGGCCAATGAGGCATCCATCTTTACATCGGAGATGAGTCGATTGCTCGGTTTGACCCATAGAGCGGGGAGGGGAGGGGAAACGCTCGGTCCGCATTCGTGCCAGGAGATACAGTGGCACGAGACACCACCTGCCCTCCTGAATAATTGTTATATTTTAAATATAACAGGAACGGCGACGACATCGTGCATCCGCCGCAGGTGTGAAAATATGTGCCAAACTGCCGGTTTCCTTATAAAGACTGAGCATATGCAACCGCTATATTCACCGGTTACACGGCCCTACTGATTATTGCTACTATGCCAGAAAAAACGCAGGAGTCCACGGGACGGTCCCCATCTGCCGGTCGACGGGGGTTCCTCGCCGGTGCCGGGACCGTCGCGGGACTCGCGATGTTGGGCAACGCTTCAGCCCTCTCTTCGGGCGGAAACGGAGATACTGCTCTCGCGGCAACAGACGGCCTGGACAAACCCCTCCCGTACAAAAAACTCGACCCAGCGGACGCCAAACCGCTCGGCCGGAAGAATTACCACGCCGGTATGCACTGCGGTCAGGGCAGCTTCGACGCGGTGGTCACCCTGCTCCGGGAGAAGGTCGGCGGCCCCTGGAATGACGTTCCTACCACCGCTGCCTACTGGTCGGCGGGGGGTGGGGCTGGTTGGTCTGCGACCTGTGGGGCCGTCGTCGGTTCGAACAGCGCCATCTCTCTCGTCCATGGGAGTTCCGGGACGACGATGAAACTCGCCGACGAACAACAGCGCTGGTATACACAACATTCCTTCCCGCAGTACACACCGCCCGGGAGCGCCTCCGGGATCACGAAGGAATTGCCGACGTCGACGTCGGGGTCGATCCTCTGTCACGAGTCGGTCACGAAGTGGTGTCAGGCCTCCGGGTACGCCTCGGGATCCGCCGAGCGCTCGGAGCGATGCAGTCGACTCGCGGGCGAGACGGCCGCACACGCCATCGAACTGCTCAACGCCGAGGCCGATGGGAACTTCAAAGCCGTCGCGGACGCCACGACGCCGAGTTCCGTGAGTCGTGAGAACGGCTGTCGGAGCTGTCACTACAAGGGGACGAACTTCGAACAGGGGCAGTTCACCCGGGGCAAGATGAGTTGTCTCCAGGGCTGTCACAGTCCCGCTCCGCACATGCCCGACTCCCTCAAGTAATTGACCGCACCAGTTTCTTCGTTCTTCTCACTCGACGAGGAACGACGCCAGGTAGAGTGTCGGCGTTCCATCGGGTGATCCGCCCTGAACACCGAACAGGTGACGACCCGGTTCGAGCGCTGGCACTCGATACGGACCGCACTCCGCCGGGGTCGAATCCACTGTTCCCGTGTACACCGTGAGTTCGATCGTGGAGCCCGCAGGGAGTATCCGGCCCACGGCGTTTCCCCGGATCCGTCGAATCTGGGACCAGGTTCCCCTTGTTACTCGATAGAGTGTCCAGAAACAGGGACCGAAGGGAACGTCGGTACTCGACCGATTGACGAATTCGAACTCGATCCGACCACCGTCGCCCGGAACGGTCCGGGAGCGGGAAACGAGCGAGACCGCCGCCGACTCGCCGATTCCGTCACAGACCACTGTGCCGTCTCCTGATCGGGGATACTCCGGGCACGGGGGTGGACCGCTCAGTTCTCCCAGACACCCGGCTGTACCGATTACGGAACTCGCACCGATTCCTGCGAGGAACGTCCGTCGGTCCATCGTAGGACGCTATTCGACGTCGGCCGATTTCAACGTTCGTGTGGGACACATCCTCATTTGAGGGATGGTGGGCCGTTCCACCTGGGGGAATACGGCCCCACCCGTCCGCGCTGATTGGTCGGCGGGGCCATGACACAAGGTTAATCTCGGTACCCGACAACACACTCCTGTGAGCGAACAACGACCGCAACCGATCGTCAGGCGGGCCGAGGAGAACGAGTACTTCGAACTCGACACCGCGGATGGAGTCGAGAAGACGATCATCTTCCACGAGGACGACGGCGTCCCGAACTTCCGGATGCGCCGCTACCGGCTCGAACCGGGTGCGACGGTTCCGAAACACACGAACAGCGTCGAACACGAAGCTCACGCCATCCAGGGCGAGTTCGTGGCCGGGATCGGCGAGGAGGAAACGCTGATCGAGGCCGGCGACTCGATGTTCATCCCGGACGGAACGGTTCACTGGTTCCGGAACGACGGTGACGAGACGGCGATTTTCCTCTGTATGGTTCCGATCGGGGACGCCGAAATCGATTTGATAGACGACGAGTAGTGAGACCGTGAGCGGACCGAATCGATCCGTGCTTTTGTTTTCCGGCGCGAGAGGTAGGCTACGGTACCGTTTCGCTGACTGCCCAACCGGAAACATGCGATCGATGCGATTCGATCGATTCGATCGATGCGGTGCGTATTTTCGCGCGTTTCGATGATCCACACGGGATCTGTCACGACCCCCTCACAATGACGGGGAACGGGGGAGAGGAAACGGACAGGCAATGTGGACTGGGGAGGAGAGGAAACGGACAGGCAATGTGGACTGGGGGGAGGAAGGAACGGTTCTTCCCGAACCGGAAGGAATCGAATGTCGATCGACCCCTCGAGTGTTCACTCGCATTACACCAATTGTGCGTTGTGTCTGGTGTCGATCGGGATCGGACCGGCCACCGTCTCGCGGAATTTAAGACCGGGTGGCACCTTCGCCCGGGTATGAGCGAGTCCGCGGCCGGCCGCCAGGAGATCTGGGTCGAGAAGTACCGGCCGGAACGCCTCGAGGACCTGGTCGGTCACGACGAGATCATCTCGCGCCTCGAGAGTTACGTCGAGCGCGACGAGGTCCCCCACCTCCTCTTCGCGGGGCCGGCCGGCATCGGCAAGACGGCCGCCGCCACGGCAATCGCGAAGGAACTCTACGGCGAGGACTGGCAGGAGAACTTCCTGGAACTCAACGCCTCCGACGAACGCGGCATCGACGTGGTCCGCGACCGCATCAAGAACTTCGCCCGCTCGAGTTTCGGCGGCTACAACTACCGGATCATTTTCCTCGACGAGGCAGACGCCCTGACCAGCGACGCGCAGTCCGCACTCCGCCGGACGATGGAACAATTCTCGAATACTACCCGGTTCATCCTCTCCTGCAATTACTCGAGTCAGATCATCGACCCGATACAGTCACGCTGTGCCGTCTTTCGCTTCTCGCCACTCGACGACGAGGACGTGGCCGCCCGGATCGAGTACATCGCCGGAAACGAGGGAATCGACTACACCGAGGACGGGATCGACGCCCTCGTGTACGCCGCCGACGGCGACATGCGGAAAGCCATCAACGCTCTCCAGGCGGCGTCCGCGACGGGGGACGTCGTCGACGAGGAAACCGTCTACGCGATAACGAGTACGGCACGACCCGAGGAAATCCGCGAGATGGTCATCAAGGCTCTCGAGGGGAACTTCCAGGAGGCCCGGGCGAGACTCGACGAGTTGTTGACCGAACGTGGCCTCGCGGGCGGGGACATCATCGATCAGATCCATCGGTCGGTCTGGGACTTCGACCTCGACGACCAGGCGGCCGTCAACCTCATGGACCGCGTCGGCGAGGCCGACTACCGGATCGCAACCGGGGCCAACGAACAGGTCCAACTCGAGGCCCTCCTTGCGAGCGTGGCCCTCCAGTCCGGGGACTGAGGACACGGCCGGATCGCTCTCACCGCTTTCCCGTTACCGCCGGTCTTTCGACGACAGTTTCGACGACATATTACTAGTGTCTGTTGTGCGGCCATCTGTCCTCTTCCATTGAGGAGGTGTTGTGTGGTCATCGATACTCTTCCATTGAGGGGGTGTTGTGCGGTCGTCGATCGTCTTTCATCGAAACGGAATAGTCGACGGGGCCGATCGCGTCCCGCTATTCGGACTTCGGCCCTGAAATCGCCTACCGTCCGTCGAACGAAACACGGTGATGCCGCCTCGATCTCTCACACGATCGGTACGTACTCGAACAGGAGGAATGACGCACCCGCGGAGATCGTGGGGGTGAGAATCCAGAGCACGACCACGCGTCCGGTCGTGGCCGGGTTGAAGAGGTCCCGGGGATCGAGTGTATCGGGGTCCTCTTCGCCGATCCCCGGGACCTCGTTCGGGTCCCTCGATTCCGTATCGGCCGCGAGTGCCTCACCTGTTCCGGGAATCTCGGGGAGGGTTCCGGTTGTCACGTCGGACGCCGCCTCGGTCACTGTCACGGTCCGCGTCGCTCTCCCCCATCCGAGTCCGACGATAGACATGGTGGCCGAGACCGCGAGACTCGCGGGGATGCCACCCGCGGAGAGCAACGTGATGATCGTGGCCGAGACGATTTCTACGACGAGCGCCGCCGTCAGGGGGAGGTCGGTGAGGTCGTTTCCGACGGTGTCGAGCGTCCGTCTGGCGATGGTGAACGCACCGAGGCCGATTGCTCCGCCCGCCAGGAAGACGCCCTGGTACAGACCCAGGTGATCGCTTCCGATGAGCGGCGCCACGGCGTTCGCCACGTTCGACGCGCCGGCGGAGAACGCCATGTAACAGCCAATGGCAACGACCAGTATCGACCCGATCAGTTCCCGCCGGGTTCGCTCCTCGCTGTCCGGGTCCTCGAGTGCCAGGTTCGCGCTGATGTACGGGTAGAGGTAGCGGCCGATGACCGCGCTGACCCAGAAGGCGATGACCGGCGAGACGACCCACCAGGAGACGATCCGGCCCATCACGCCCCAGTGAAGCGAACCGGTGGCGACCCCCAGGCCAGCGATGGCCCCGACTGCAGTCATGGAGGTCGAGGCCGGGACGCCGAAGAGGTTGGAGATGAGGAGGGCCAATCCGACGAAGAAGAGCACGCCGACGCTCGCGGCCAGCGTGAACTGATCGGACGGGACGATTTGCCCACCCATGGTTTTGATGACGTTCGTCCCGACCGTCGCACCGCCCAGAAGCGCAAATCCGGTCATGAGGGTTGCAGCAGCCAGTTTCGAGACCGTTCCGCTCCCGACTGCCGGTCCGAACGCGACGCCCGTGGAGGAGCCACCGATATTGAACCCCACGAATACCGCCACCAGGAGGCCTACGAGCAGCAGGATGGCGACCATCGCAGGATGAAAGATAGTGGGTGCAGGAATATCTTCCCATTCGAGATGGAGCGGTCCTCCGTTCCCATCCGTGATAGAGCGGTCCT
>JBDGTL010000031.1:0-5323 GCA_042216905.1 Halodesulfurarchaeum sp. | reverse complement strand
TCCTACGTTCCGACCCGAGTTGGACGTCCAATACGCCGTCTGGCCCTTCAATGGAGGTGAAGGGCGGGGAGGAAGGGGCGCATCTGGGTCGGAACAGACCCCCGTTTCGATCAGTCGTGTGCTCTCTCGAAACTGTTCGCTCGATCGGGAAAAACGGACGGAGTACCAACCGCGATAGAACCTGCCGCTCAACCCCTCCCCCAGCGGGATGGTGCCGTGATCCCCTTCTCTAATTATATCTAATTAAGATTTATTATCCCCCGAATCGAACGGGTCGGCAATGACCGAGTACACCACCATTTCGCTGAAGAAGGAGTTCGTCGAGGACGTGGAGTCCTACATCGAGGACGAACCGTTCGGTTCGGTGAAGGAGTTCGTCAAACACCTGATCTTGCGAGAGATGGAGTCCGAGTCCGGAATCACAGAGGACGAAGCCCGGGCGATCGGACGGAAACTCCGCGACCTCGGGTACATGGAGTGATCGAGCGTGGACGTGGGAGTGCCCGATGGGCCGGACGGGATGATTTCACGGTTCGACGTCGTCTTGCTCGGTATGCCGGGGATATTCCTCCTCACCGTCGTGTTCGGTATCGTCCTCTCGCGGTCGACAGCGACGATACTGGCCGCCGCCTCCTCGCTCTCGACGCTTCCGATGGCGTACGGGCTCTTCCTGTCCCCGCCGAAACGTGACTAGAACGGGCCAGCGGACTCGTGACCGACGTCATCGTTGTCCACGTGACCGACACCACTCTTGTTACTTATTCCCAAATAATTATGACAGACCCGGAAAATACTGAACCGGGATATGCGCGTATTCGTCACGGGTGCCACCGGATTTATCGGATCGAGGCTGGTCCGAGAACTCCTAACGCGTGGCGAGGACGTGGTTTTACTCACCCGTGATCCGGACCGGGCAGCCGAATTGCCGGAGGAGGTGACCGTCGCTCAGGGAGACGTCACCGAGAAAGAGAGTATGCGCGATCCGATGCGGGGCGCGGATCAGGTCTACCACATCGCGGCCTGGTACCGGATCGGCCCGGGTCCGGAAAACACCGAGCTGGCGCGAGCGATCAACGTCGACGGAACCCGGAACGTCCTCGAACTACTGGACGAACTCGACGTCACGAAGGGCGTGTACACGAGCACCGTCGCGACGTACGGTGACACGGGTGGGGAGGTCGTCGACGAATCTTATCAGGCGAATCTCGAGGACCTCCCGACCGTCTACCAGCGGACGAAGTGGCGGGCCCACCACCGGGTGGCGGAACCCATGATGGAGAACGGACTGCCGATCTCGATCGCCACGCTCGGCGGCATTTACGGACCTGGTGAGAAGGCAACTGGGGGCACCGTCAGGGCGGGCGTGAAGCGATATCTCGAGGGAGACCTTCCAATGATCCCTCGCGAGTTCACCATACCGTGGGAGCACGTGGACGATACCGTCACGTCCCTCGTCCGTACCATGGAGCATGGGGAACCGGGTGAGGAGTACATCATCGGTGGCGACCAGCGTCCGATGACTGCCGTGTTCGACATCGCCGAGGAGATCACGGGCGTGAGCACTCCCACCCCGGTTCCGGCCGCCGTCTTCCGCGGTCTCGCGTCCATTGTCGGAGCGGTAGAACAGGTGTATACCCCGGCCGAGGGCCTTCGAATGGAGAACCTGGCGTTCTTCGGCAACGGTCGAATCCGCCTCGACACCTCGAAGGCGAATCGAGAACTCGACCTGGATCAACGCTCGCTCGAGACCGGACTAGAGCAGTACCTCGAGTGGGAACTCGAGCAACTGGACCCCACCGAGGCGGCGCCTCCGATCTCGGACGAGACAGGGGGGACAGAGCCCGCCAGCAGGCCGAGCGGGAACGGAAGAAGCGGGGGAAACGGGGGACGTCGATAGTCTGGTGTCGATCGGCTATCCGTGATCGATCACACCTCCTCGAGGACACGGGCGAGTGCGGGGGCCACGCTGACCGTCGAGACTGGTCGTTCGATGGTGTCGGTTCCGTATATCGCCTCGACGCCCGTCGTTTCGAGTTTCGTCCGGGCGTTCTCAGTTAGCAGCGGGTGGACCGTCGCGACGAAGACCCGGTCTGGCCCGCGTCCCTGGAGGATGTCGATTGCGTCGGACATGGTGGAACCGGTAGCGATGATGTCGTCGACGACGATAACGTCCCGGCCGTCCACGGCCACCTCGCTCGGGGTGATCGACACCTCGCCCGTCGCTCTGTCCCGCCGTTTTTCGAAGAAGTCGGTGTCTCCGTGGCCGTAGCCGTCCCGAACCCGTTTCGCCAGGTCGAGTGCACCCTCGTCGGGAGAGACGAAGACCGGGTCGGTCAGGTCCGCCGGGAGGGGGTCGGCGAGCAACCCGGCCGCGTCGACCGGGTGTGCCGGGACGGAGAAGAAGTCACAGACGGCCGTTTCGTGCGGGTTGACCGTGAGGACCCTGTCGGTTCCAGTACTGAGTGCGCGGGCGACGGCCCGTGCAGAGACCGGTTGTCCCGCCTTGAACGCCTCGTCCTGTCTGGCATATCCCATGTAGGGAATGACTGTCACGACGGTTGACGCACCGGCCTCCCGGACAGCGTCCTGCAACTGGAGCACCTGGAGGTGTGCGTCGGAACTTATCGTCGAACCGACGATTACGACCCGGTCCTCCACGTTCGGGACCTCGACGAGCAACTCCCCGTCGGGAAATCGTCGATACTCCACGGGCGCCAGCGATTCGCCCGTCTCGGCGGCGAGCGAGGCGGCGAGTCCCTGCGAGGTGGCGGCGGGAACGATCATGCGTATCACCTCGGAGGGCGGTGGCTTACGCGTTTTCCTCCGAGTTTCGGATCAGGACCGGTCCTCCTGACCGGCCATCACGAGCAGTCCGGTTACGTCACGGAGGCCAAGTGACCGGGTCCGCCACTCGCCGTCCGCGACGGTGATCATCGTCCCCTCCTCGAAGACCGCGTAGACCGACTCCCCGTAATCGATACCCGCGACCGGGGAGTCCACCGGGATGTGCCACCGGGTCCAGTCTTCCCCGTCGAACTGGAACAGCTCCTCGGCGGTGGCGGCGTGGGCTCGACGGAGTGTCTCCTCCGACTCGCTCGCTGCCGCGACCAGGGTAAACGAACCCTCGAGTACCCGCATCCATCCCGCCCCCAGTTTGTACAGTCCGTCTTCGGTGGCCGCGTGGGGGATGCCTCCAGCGGCGACGTCGGTGACATCAGACAGGCCGACGTGTTCGACGTCGCCGTCGACGACCCGAAAGACCCCGTCCTCGGTCCCGACCAGGTCACCGTCGATGGCGGTGACGTTCGTGTCGAGTGACCCGATCGATTCCCATTCGACTCCCAGTCGAGAGAGATTCCCGGAGGGATCGGCGGCGAGCAACGGGTCCCCCCCGACCGCGACGGCGGGGCCGAATCCGGATTCTTCGAACTCCGAACCGTCACCAACGAGGACGTCGTCGGGAGTGGCGACGGCGACTCTCGATCCGACCCGGGTGACGTCGAGTGCGGTGCAGTCCTCGACGAGGGCGTACCGCTCCACGCTGTCTCCGGCGACGTCCAGGACCGTCACCCCGAAGCCGGACGTGACCAAGACACGAACACCCGAGTCGGCCTGTGTCCCCGATCGTTCCCCGGAGGCCGTCATGCTCTCATCCGCGCGGGGCGACGGTGAAAGCGTTGCGGTCCGTCCCCCGTCCCGGAACCACTTTGGGTTTCGACCTCATCGATGTTCCCGATGAAGGTATTCGGGTCGAGTGGTACCCGCGGGGTGGCGAACGAGACCCTCACACCGGACTTCGTTCTCCGGGTGGCACAGGCAGCGGGGACGCTGTGGCGGGCGGACCGGGTCGCCGTCGGGCGGGACACCCGGAGGACCGGTCGCATGTTCGGAAACGCGGCGGCGAGCGGACTCGCCAGCGTCGGGGCAGACGTCGATCGTCTCGGTGTCGTCCCGACGCCCGCGCTTCAGTCCTACGCGGAGGCCGAGGGCGTTCCGGGCGTGATGATTACGGCCTCTCACAATCCGCCGGCGTACAACGGGGTAAAGCTCGTCGGGGCGGACGGCATCGAACTCCCCGTGGACCGCCTCGAACGCATCGAGGAGATATTTCTCGGGGAGAAATCCGAACCCGTGGCCTGGGATCGCACTGGAGCGGACCGATCGGTCGACGGGATAAACCGGCGATACGTCGAGCAGTTGCTCGACGCGGTCGATCGAGAGCGGATCGCCGGCGCTGATCTGCACATTGCACTCGATCCGGGCCACGGCGCCGGGGCGCTTTGCAGTCCCGAGTTCTTCCGACGGCTTGGCTGTTCCGTCGTGACAGTAAATGCACAGCCAGACGGGCACTTCCCGGGGCGCGCTCCCGAACCGGTCCGGGAAAACCTCGGGGACCTCGGCCGCCTGGTCGAGGCCACAGACGCCGACGTGGGGGTCGCCCACGATGGTGATGCCGACCGGGCGGTCTTCTTCGACGAGACCGGGTCGTACGTGGAGGGCGACGCAGCGCTTGCCGCACTGGCCGAGTCTGAACTGTCCGCCGGGGATACGACGGTGTCGGCGGTCAACGTCTCCCAGCGCCTGGTCGACGTCGCAGAGCGGGTCGGGGCCTCGGTGGAACTCACTTCCATCGGGAGCACTCGAATCATGACCCGGATCCGGGAACTCCGGGACGCCGGCGAGACGGTCCCCGTCGCCGGCGAGGGCAACGGCGGGATCATCTTCCCGCAGTACCGGATGAATCGAGACGGTGCGTACACCGCCGCCCGGTTCCTTTCGCTTCTTGTCGATCGAACCGCGAGCGAGGTGATCGCTCCCTTCGACGACTACGAGAACGTCAGGATCAATATCGAATACGAGAACGAAGCCGAACGGGCGGCGTTGATAGACGCGGCGGCGGCAACTGCTGATGCCCAGTCCGGAACGGTGACGACCATCGACGGGTACCGGGTGGATTACGGAGACGCCTGGGTCCTTGCCAGGCCGAGTGGCACCGAACCCGTGATCCGAATCTACGCCGAGTCCGCCGACGGTGACCGCGCCCGGCATCTGGCGAATACGTTCAAAGAGGCGCTCGAGGCTGCGAAATCCGAGATCGCGTAGGACACTTTATAGTGGGGCTCATAATTAGACAGACTTTCGGCTCCCGTCTGAAATCGATATGGACACTCATATTGGGGACATTTCGTTGCTGACGACAGAGTGTGTCGTCAGCAAATCATTCGTCGGACGTTGTGAGGGCTTCAATTAGGGCTGGTTGAGTAGAGAGGTGCGTATTTTTGAACCCGGATTCGAACTTGAGGCCATAGCCGAATAGCCGATC
>JBDGTL010000116.1:14188-33226 GCA_042216905.1 Halodesulfurarchaeum sp. | reverse complement strand
TCCCGGGGCCGACCCCGAACCGAACGAGCAACAACGGCTCATCGACAGTACCGAGGGCATCTATCTCGTGGATGCCGGCGCTGGGACGGGGAAAACCCTCGCCGTTACGCGGCGCTACGCCAATATTATTGATCAACCCGGAATCGAGCCTGAGGACGTGCTCCTGGTCACGTTCACTCGGAGTGCGGCCACCGAGATGAAAGAGCGGATCGTGGATCATTCGAGCTACGGGTTGCGGGAACTGGCCGACGCCCCCATCCAGACCTTCCATGCTCACTGTCATCGCATCCTCCAGGAGCATGGATACGACGCCCCGACACACCTCGGGATCGACGACCGGATCACTGGTTCGACCAGGGTAATCGATGACGAATTGATCGAAACTGAACTGTTCCGGGAATTCATCGGTCGATTTCGAGAGTCCCATCCGGAACACGCCGACCAGTTCCGGGCGATCGACGAGGAACTCGACCTCCTGGATTTACTCACACAGCTGGCTGCCAAGGGCATCTTCCCGACCTCGGATGGATGGTACCGGGATTCCGAGTCCCATCTCGATGGGGACGCCGACGCATTCAAAGCGCTCTTCGAGGAGGTAAATCAGCCGAGGAATGACGGACGGAAGCAGTCGACGTTGCGGAGTAAACTGAATCGATACGGGAGCAACAAGACCTACCGACCGGACGCACCCGAAAAATCCACCCTTCGGGGGGGACGCGGAACGAAACAGGTCGATCCATCGGTTGCAACGCGAGTGTTCGAGGCGGACCGCGACCACCTGAAGGATTTCATACACGATGTCTATTTCGAGTACCTGGAATTCGCCCTCGGCCGTAACTACCTGAATTTCGGCTTCCTCCAACTGTTCACCTTCGTGTTGTTGTTGGAGGACCACGCACTGCGCGAACGTCTGGAGTTCGAGTACGTCATGGTAGACGAGTTCCAGGACACGAGCGAAATCCAGTTCAAACTCGCGCTCCTGCTCGCCGGGACCGACAATTTCTGTGTGGTCGGAGACTGGAAGCAGTCCATTTATTCCTTCCAGTATGCGGACGTCGCCAACATCTCGAACTTCGAGGACCGCCTGGAGCGGTTCCGGACTGCTCTCAACGATACCCGGGAACGGGTGCGGTTCGACACGGGGAACAGTACGAGAATAGAACTTTCGGAGAACTATCGCTCAACACAGCGGATCCTCGACTTCTCGGAGACGGCCCTCGTTGCCCCGGCAACAGACGACGAAGACGTGGACGAGTCGGGTGTCGATGATATGCTCTCGCTCACGGCCAATACCCCCTTCGAGGACACCACCATCGAGGCCATCCAGCACGAGGACGAGCACCAGGCAGTCCTCGCGAAGATCCAGGAGATCCACGGGAACGAGAACTACCCTGTCGAGGACGAGAACGGGAATCAGCGACCGCCAGATTACGGCGATATTACAGTTCTGACCCGGACGCGTGAGTACGGCCGTGGGTTGCTCCAGGTCGCCGAGGCGTACGACTTCCCGATGGCGTACGACGGTGGCGTCGAACTCTTCCGGACCGACCCCGCCAAACTGCTCCTCGCGTGGCTCCGAATCCTCGAATCCGACGACGAGCGAGGCTGGGCGGTCGTCCTCGAGCAGGTCGGATACACCTATGACGAAATCGAACACGTCCTCTCGACTGGGAACTACCCGAGCAATCTCCGGATCGTCCGGGATGAACTGGAATCGATGGAGTCCGTGGCCTCGGTGGCCCGCAGGGTCTTCGACCGCTACGGATTCGACAGCGACTACGCCGACGTCATCCTTCACACGATCCAGTCGGTCCACGATGCCACTACGTTCACCCGGGGTGACCTGATTGAGTTCATCTCCCGCGCCATCGAGAGCGGGGCCACCCACGAGGTCCACACCAGCGCCGGGGAGGACTCGGTTACCGTCCAGACGATACACGCAGCGAAGGGCCTCGAATACCCGATCGTCATCCTGGCAAACATGAACGAGGGGCGGTTCCCGCCCCGGGTGCGGGACCAGAAGACCATCCGGTACGAGGAATCAGTCGGTCTCAGACAGCGGAAAATCTACGCTGAGGTCCTGGACCATCCCCACGTTTTCGATAATTGGCGGTACGACGTGCTCCGCCACTGCGTGCCGAACGAATACGACGAGGAGCGCCGACTCCTGTACGTGGCTATTACGAGGGCGAAACATCACGTGGTCTTCGCCGGGGGTGAAGAACCGAACTGCTTCCTCGAGTCACTCCCCGTCGATATCCAATCTGGCGTCCCGGAGGTCGACCCGGTGAGGCGGAAGCAAACCACCCAGGCACAACTGCCCTTTGTCATCGAACCGCCGGAGGGACCCACCAAACTCACACCGCATGACCTACTTGACGAGAGCGTCTTCGAGGGGAGTGAACGTGACGGTGACATGGCGGAGAGCGGAACGGGATTCGGGTCCACAGTCCACGATTTCGCCGAGGAATACGCCCTCGATGGCGACGCGACGCCTTCGAACGAGCACGAACGACATATCATGGAGTTCATCGATGACCTCGACGGAGAGACGTTCGTCGAGGAACCGGCACGGCTCCCGATGGAGGTCGATGGGCACCGAGTGACGATTTCGGGGGTGGTCGACCTGGTCCACGTCACGGACAGTACCGTCGAGATAATTGATTACAAGACCGACACGTCGCGTCGGGCAGAGGAGGAATACCGAAAACAATTGAGTGTCTATTACCACGTCCTCGACTCGGTTTACCCGGAACGTGCCGTTTCTGTCAGTCTCTACTATTCACGAGATGGAAAGCGGGTGGCACTCACCCCATTGACCCTCGGGGAAATCGAAGCGGCAGTTCGATCAGTGCTGAATCTGGGGACAGCTCGATAAACGACACGATACGGTTTTCTCCCGAAGGGTGTCCCGTTCGGATGTTATCCGTCCCGGATTTATTTTTCTCGAGGTTTGTCTCTCCCAAATTTCCTCTCTCAGAGGGTGAATACCCGTATGTCCGCTCGAACATGAATCTGCCCCGGAGAGATACGCTCGTGAAACGTTCGATCGGCTCTGTCCAGATCGAGGTAATCGGGTTGACATTCGACCGCACGGCCGGACAACCGTGGGGTTCGAACCGGCCAGAAGCATTAGACGGATCACCAGTGTTAGGGATCACGCGAAGGAACCATTGAAATACGTGTACGATCTCACCCACCCGATTTCCGACGGTATGCAAACGTTCCCGGGAGACCCCGAGGTCCGAATCACCCGGGTGGCAGACGTCGACACGGACGGGTACCGCGTGACCAGGATGGAACTCGGAAGTCACGCCGGAACCCACGTCGACGCGCCGGCGCATACGGAACCGGATGGAAAGACACTCGAGGAGTATCCGGTCGAACGATTCGTCCTGGAGGCGGTGCGAGTGGACTGTCGGGACCTGGATTCCCGGGAACCGATCCCACCTGATCGCGTCCCGGACACCGGGGCTGACTGTCTCGTATTCTCGACCGGGTGGGACGAACACTGGGGAGCGGACTCCTACCTCGACCATCCATATCTCGCTGTCGAGACGGCCGAACGGTGTGTTGAAAACGGGTATGACGTCGGCCTCGATACGGTAAATCCGGACCCGACGCCGACGGCGAATGCGAAACCAGACGAGCCAGAGGGACTCACGGCCCACCATGCGTTGCTCGGGAACGACTGTCTGATCGTCGAAAATCTCACCGGACTGGACGATGTCCCAGAGCGGTTCGAGTTCCGTGTCTCTCCACTGCCGATCAGGGGGGACGGCGCACCGGTACGCGCCGTCGCAGTCGATAGAGTGTAACCGGTTCAATAGTGGAATGCCAGAGCCGGGTGGATATATTCAACTGAGACTACCGGTGGCGGTTCCTGAGTATATACTGTGCCTATCAACAGCGCGGAACGAAAACATCCGGTTCCCAATGACGGTCCGACAGCCTCGCCCGGTCGATGCGTGCTATTTCTGACCGGTCGGGAGATGGCAGTTTCGTATCCCGGTTCTTCACGGCGCACGCGAACCGACCCAAATCGCAGAAAGGCGAAGTTTCAAGGTATGGTACCAATTACCATACAATGTCGTGATACAGCGCCCCGACACGAGTATGCTCGAGGTTACGAATGTGGACTGGATCGACACCGGTGAGTCACCCGCCCGACCAGCGCTTTCCTTCCAGTATACGGAGTCACCGACACACCTCGAAGAACTGGTCAAATCTCCTGATTCGACAGTTCTGAAGCCGGATTCGACGGTGCAGGACGGCGAGGAGGTGGACGTGACGTTCCGCTTTCAAGCACCGGTCAGCACCCCTGACACACACGGTGTACTCGCTCTCAGCAACAACGGGACGGGGGACTTCATTCTCGAAGTCGAAACGCCCGCCACCCCCATTCAGAACCTGATCGTGGCGGTTCGGCGGTATGCCGACGGGACCGAACACGAGACCAGGTATACGGTTCGACTGCACGTCGAGGAGGAATCGGTACTCACCTTCGAGAAGGAACTCCTTCTGGTCTACGACCCCGACGGTACCCTTCTCCGAAATCACAGTCTGATCCCGAGCGGAATCGAAATCTGACGTCGGATGACGAAATGTCCTCCAACCTCGTGACGTCGGTATCCCGATGTTCCTGTGCACCGACCCGGATCTGGTAGAGCTGGGTTCTCCCAGCAATTCCGTCCACAAGTTCGAGTAACGACTCTCTCCGTTCCGGTCCAACACGATGGCTTAGTTCGGTCAGGACTGTTTCGCCCGCTCCAGTTCGACCGCGGCGTTGATCACTCCCATGTGGACGTAGGCCTGGGGGACGTTGCCGAGTTGTTCCCCGGTGTGGGGATCGAGTTCCTCGGCGTACAGTCCCAGGTGGTTCGCGTAGTCGAGGAGGGACTCGAAGTAGTCGGTCGCGTCGTCGACTCGGCCCATCCGGGCGAGGTCGGCGACCAACCAGAAACTGGAGGTCGTAAACGCCGAATCGCCGGATTCGATCGGGTCGCTGAATACCGCTTCCGGCCGGTACCGATAGAGGAGCGGGCCGGTTCGCAAGTTGTCCTCGATCGCATCGATCGTCTGTTTCATTTTGGGGTGGTCAGCGGGGAGGAATCCGACGAGTGGAAAAAGCAACGTCGAGGCGTCGAGGGCCTCGTTGTCGTAGGAGATCGAAAACGCACCCAGGTCCTCCGACCACCCGTTCTCCATGACGGCTCGCCTGATCGATTCGCGAACGGGCTTCCAGCGCTCGACGTCGTCCCTGAATCCCTCTCCGCGGGCGATCTTGATCCCTCGGTCGAGGGCGACCCAGCACCACACCTTCGAGGTCGTGAAGTGCCGCTTGCCGCCCCGAACTTCCCAGATCCCGTGATCGGGCTGGTCCCATATCTCGCTCACGTGCTCGACGGCGGGCTTGACGAACGTCCTGTATTGCTCGGCGTCGACCCCGCCCAACTTTCGATGGGAGAAGTACATCCCGTCGATCATGGCGCCGTAACTGTCCCACTGTTCCTGATCACCCGCTTCGTTCCCGATCCTGACCGGGTCGTTCCCCCGGTACCCCTCGAGATGGTCGAGTTCCACCTCGTCCGGGACCGCCTCGCCGTGGACGTCGACGACCGGCGGGATCAGGGTCGGGGACAGTTGCTGTCGCAGGTGGTCGAGGAAGTCGATCCCGAGTTCGTGATAGTCGAGTTGATTCAGCGACCAGGCCGAGAATACGGCGTCCCTGATCCAGTTAAACCGGTAGTCCCAGTTCCGTGC
Organism: Halodesulfurarchaeum sp.; assembly: GCA_042216905.1. Lineage (GTDB taxonomy): Archaea > Halobacteriota > Halobacteria > Halobacteriales > Halobacteriaceae > Halodesulfurarchaeum. The sequence goes on along the minus strand of JBDGTL010000116.1, from coordinate 27,463 downwards.
GCCGCCGGGCTTCTCAGGGAGCGACGTCGTTGCGGCCGCGACTAACGCACCCGTCGATTCGAAGGCGAGCAGTTTCAAGACGAGGGCCGACCGGCGGACCGCATCCTGGTACTGCCCGGAATAGGGACACCGGGAACTCCAGAGGCGCCAGTATTCACGAGTCCATTCGAGTGTTTGACGGGTCTCTCGATTCTCGACCGGATCGGGGTCGTCCTCGCCGTATTGACTGACGAGCCACAGTTCGTCTCCCGCGTCGAGTTCCGTCCGTCCGGTCGCGACGTCGCCGTCCACCTCGATATCCATCTCCGTCACGAGCGAGAGCGATTCATCCCCGTGCGTCGCGATACACCCCTCCTCGACGGGCCGCAATTCCGTCTCACCCCGTGCGTAATCGAACCGGGGCTCGAACTCGACCTCGATCGTCCCCGTCCCGTCTGTACACCGGACCAGCCGATGGATTTCGTCCGGTTGAACGAGGTCACCCTCCTCCACGTACTGCGGCATGAAATCCACGATTTCGATCGTCCCGGCGTCGGATTCCATCGTGGTCTCGAGGACGTTTGTATCGTCCTGGTATTGCTGACCCATCGGTTCACCGTCGACGAGGTCGATGGCGAACCGGCCACCGATCGTGTCGTCGAGTATGGCGCCGAAGACGGATGGAGAGTGAAAGTACGGGAAGCAGGCCCAGTCGATCGAGCCGTTTTTCCCGACGAGAGCGGCCGTTCGACCGTTCCCGATGATTCCGTAATCACCGATGTCCAGGTACATTCAGTACGTACACATTCTCCTGCCCAGTGAAAGAAATGATGTCTTGGGCTCCGGATTCCGGCGACGGATACGACGATTCGGGAGTATCCGGGATATCTGTCCTCGAAACGGCGGATGTGGGTGTCACCCTGGGGAAATAGGCAATCTCATAACGAGCGCCGTCTGGGAGTCTACCTGTCGATCCAGCGGAAAATCGTCGAATCTATAACTGAAACAAGTAGGTTAACAGTCAATTGTAGTAATGATAGTGATACTATTAATGACAGATTCTAAAAATAAAAACAAAAATAAAAATAAAAATAGCATTCGAAAAGTATAATCAATAATATTAAATATTATAAATATTTAAATATAATCATTTAATGTTTGATAAATTACTGATACCTATACTATACAATATTAACTAATACAATCACAAAAAACAAATTTAATAACGTATTTGCATCGAATTTAAATTAAAATTACTAAATTTAAGCGATTGGACCAGATACAACGAAACAGCAACCAACCCATTTTCGTCCGTATTTCGACACAGGAGCCACTTGGTCGTTCCCGGGAGGATACACTGTCCCGAGAGGCGAAGGGACCCGTTAGATTCCTCGAATCGCCTTCAGATTCCTCGAATCGGATCCAGCGCTCGAGTCGGTGAACGGTCGATACCACGCGAACAACCGCAAATACGGGACGTCGTTTTCGAATCTCGAAACGCAGACTCGCGGTACGCACAACGCCTTTCTGTGTTCGACGAGTAGTAGTATCGATACCAGCAGGGGGAGAGGTCGAGGGCAATCGACACCGGACCGATACCAGTCCTCACCGTCTCGGCCACACAATCGAAACGGACAATGCACGAACGTACGTCAGATCCCGAGGAGATCGACGAATATCACGCCGGATCACCGATCGGCGAGCGTTCGGTCCACGTCGTATCGAACCGCGAACCGTACTCTCACGAGTTCGAGGACGGGGAAATCGTCGTCTCGCGCCCGGCAGGAGGACTCACGTCTGCGCTCGATCCAGTCCTTCAATCCATCGACGGGACGTGGATCGCCTGGGGCAGCGGGGAGGCCGACGACGTCGTCGTTGACGATTCGGACCACGTCGCGGTTCCACCCGACGATCCGTCCTACGACATCCGGCGCGTCTGGCTTTCCGAGGACGAACTTTCGGGGTACTATTACGGCTTCAGCAATCAGGTGCTCTGGCCGGTATTCCACGGCTTCCCGTCGAAGGCGAACTATTCCGAGTCGTTCTTTACGACCTACCGGGACGTAAACGAGCGATTCGCGTCGGTCGTTCTCGAGGAAATCGAGTCCGAGGACCCGATCGTCTGGTTTCACGATTATCACTTCGGGCTCGCTCCGGGGTTCATAAACGACCGACTTCCGGAATCCGCGACACTGGCTCAGTTCTGGCACATTCCGTGGCCGCCGTACGACGTTTTCACGCGGTGCCCACATGGTCGGGCGGTCCTCGAGGGCGTCCTCGAAAACGACATCGTCGCCGTCCACACGGCGGCCGATCGCGATCGTCTCGTCCATGGCGCGCGAACGGAACTAGACGCGAACTTCGATTCGACGACCGGGACGATCACGAACGACGGCGATCGAACCGACCTCAGGGTCGCCCCGCTCCCGGTCGACGTGGAGCCCTTTCAGCGTGATCCACCGGCGTCGGATGGGCCGACCTTCTGGGAGGAAGTCTCCGACCGCCACGATCTCGAGACAGGCACAGTGGCGGTCGGCGTGGACAGGCTCGACTACACGAAGGGCATTATCGAGCGCCTCGACGCCCTGGCTCGGCTCTGGGAGCGGTCCCCAGAGTACCGGGGGGAGCTGACGTACGTCCAGAAGGCCAGCGAAAGTCGAAGCCACATCGACGCCTATCGGGAGTATCAGGATGCGGTCCGGGACCGGGTCGATGGGATAAACGATCGGTTCGGAACATCGGACTGGCGACCGATCGTGTTCCGGGATACGATGATTTCCCAGCCCGAACTCGGCGAACTCTATCGAAACGCCGACGTCGCGCTTGTCACACCCAGACGCGACGGGTTGAACCTGGTGGCCAAGGAATTCGTGGCCGCCCAGGACGAATCCCCTGGCGTCCTCGTCCTGGGGGAAGCAGCGGGTGTCACCGAGGAATTCGGCGAGCACGCACTCACCGTAACGCCACTGCAAACGGGCGGCTTTGCGGAAACCATCCGGGAGGCCATCGAGATGCCTCCGGCCGAGCGACGCCGTCGGATGCGAGCGCTAACGAACGTGGTCCGGGAGTTGGACGAAGAAACGTGGATCGAGAGGGTCTTCGGCTATAGTGGCGAATCGGACGGTGTCGGGGAACTGTCACACGAAAAACATGCCTTCGTCCGCTGAGGCACCCGTCCCACACCTCCGGTCGTCCGGTCACGGGAGTAAATGGGTCGACCCGTTCGTCGACGCGGTGGCCGGGGCTGACCGACTGTTCGTTTTTTCGGATTTCGACGGGACGCTGGCGCCGATTCGATCCGATCCGGACGATGCGACCATCCGAACGGACGCCGCTGACGCACTGGCCGCGCTATCGGGTGTCACAAACGTCGAGGTGGGCGTCATCTCGGGACGGTCGCTCGATGATCTCAGAGACCGCCTCGGTATTCCTGACGTTGCACTCGCGGGCAATCACGGCCTGGAAATCGCGGTCCACGGAGAAACGCACGTCCATCCCGAGGCGGCGGAGTGCAGGACTTCACTCGACCAGGTTGTCGAGGCACTGTCCTCCGCACTGGGGGATGACACCGGGGTCGAGGTGGAGAACAAGGGTCTTACCGCGTCCGTCCACGTCCGGCGGGTCGAGGACGTGGACGCGGCGACAATTCGACCTATCGTCGAAGGAATCCTTGACGATCCGGATGCCGACCTTACAATCGTCCCCGGAAAGCAAGTCCTCGAACTTCGACCGGATATCGAGTGGGGAAAGGGCCGGGGTGTCGAGTGGATCCTCGAGGAATTGCAGTTCGATCCCGCAGACTCGCATGCGATCTACCTCGGGGACGACGTGACCGACGAACCCGCGTTCCAGGTCGTCGAGCCGTTCGGGACCGGCATCGTCGTGGGGGCACCGACCCGCGATACGAACGCGACGTACCGGCTGGATGGGCCGGGAGAGGTTGCGTCCCTGTTATCGTGGATCGTCTCCGCTGGACCTTCACATTGACCGGCAGTCGTTCTCTCCGAACAGTTCACCACATAGTTAAACGGGTCGGGTTCGATGACTCAGGAAACGTGGGGAGGTGAGCCGGGACATGTCGAATAAGGACCGTGGAACCGTAACGCGCGACGGGCTGGAGACTGCCATGGTGGTGGTCGGGAGTGGACGGGCCGGAACCGACGCGGTCGACCGGCTCGAGGTGGAAACGGTCGGGTCCGGAGAACCCGGGCTCGAAACGGCCGTCGCCAGGCTTCCTGGTCCGACGGCGGCCGATTCAGACGAATTCGAGGCGATTCATCGAACGGTCCGCCAGACTGCCGACGCGGTGATCATCGCAACGGATCTCGGGGAAGGCGACGTCTCCCCGCCGATTCTCGCCGATCCCCCACCCGTCAATCAAATTACAGTCCTCGTTACGCCACTTCGCTCCTCCCATCCAACGAAAGACGCACTCGAAGACACCCTCGACGCGGGTGTGGACACGGTCGTGCTGGTTCCGACTGTCCTCGGAGTTCCAGCGATCGAATCCCTCCGTCGGACCCTCTCTACTCTCATCACTCTGGTCGATGAACCCGGATTCGTGAACGTCGACCTCGCGGATGCGAAAACCGTGTTCGACCGTGGTGACATCGCGGTGATGGGAACCGGAACCGCAGCAAACGGAGCGACGGACGAAGCAGAGCGGGCCGTCTTCAACGCACTCGAATCGATACCGGCTTCGATACCGATCGATTCGGCCTCGAACGCACTGCTCGACGTTCGAGGCGGCGAGGGGATGACCATGGTCGACACGAACGGTGCGGTGGAAGCGGTCAGGACGCGTATCGGCGACGAATCCCACATCATCTGGGGTGCCGGAATCGACGCCGAGACGGACCGCCTCACGGTTCGACTCCTCCTGTCCGGTGTGGAATGGACGGGGCCGGTCGCCGGAGACGTTGGGCCGCTCGGTTCCTGCCCGCGGTGTGGCGAGGACCTGGTCTCCTACTCGTTCGGTCACAGGAGAACCGTGTCGTGCGATTCGTGTGGGTACGCAGACGTATCGATGCAAATGGAATGATATCGAAGTGCCAGGAGAGGGGCCCTCCTCGCGAGTCGATGAGAACACGAGTCACTCAATGGTAAATGAAGTGAAGTATTGTATGCGGTCGTTCCGGGATGATGGATTTGCTCCCGGCGGGGAAAGCACAATTTGGATGTATTGAAAGGGGAACTCGATCGTATCGATACACGTCGTTGTCGCTCCTGCCGAATGGCTATTCTAGGTAATTTTTAATATTTTGAATATTTAGGTTAATTAATATTCTGGTTTTATGATCGCATTGTAACTCTGAATATTTAATTTTTTACTTTTAAATAATCTATTTATATCTATATTCTAAATTTAATGTTGTATTATTATACCTATATTTTAGTTGTTATAATTTCCTTCATTGACTCGAAGTAACCCGGACAGAATGGAACCGACAGCAACGTGTCTCTGGGTCAATCACCAATCACCGATTGCCTTCCCGATCTGGTCTCGATCGGTCCCGTTGAGAAAGGCCGATATGGCGAATGCCCGGCCGATCCATCGACCGTGTGGAGTAGAAATCGAATGAGGATCGATCCACACTCCTGTTTCTGGAAACGCGTTTATTGATCATTGGATATACGTGCTCACACTTTGGAATATAAGCGGAAAATTAGAAAAACGAACCGGTCATATCACGAGTCGAACCATGAATATCGCGGACGACGTGACCGACCTGGTCGGAGATACGCCGCTCGTTCGACTCGAACCCTTCGCCGGAAATCTGCTCGGGAAAGTAGAAGCGGCGAATCCGATGGCCTCTGTCAAGGACCGCATCGCGGTCGCCATGCTCGAACGGGCCGAGGAAGCGGGGCACATCGACGGGGAAACCGAAATCATCGAGCCGACCAGCGGAAACACGGGCATCGGACTCGCGTTCGCCAGCGCGGCGCTTGGCTATTCGCTCACACTTACAATGCCCGAATCCATGAGCGAAGAGCGACGAGCGCTGTTGCGGGCATTCGGGGCGGACCTGGTTCTCACACCGGCCGACGATGGAATGGCGGGAGCAATCGACCGCGCGGAGGAGTTGGCCGAGGAGCACGAGAACACGTTCGTCCCCCAGCAGTTCCAGAACCTCGCGAATCCCGGGATTCACCGGGAAACCACGGGACCGGAAATCTGGGAGGCGACCGAGGGAGACGTCGACGTCTTCGTCGCCGGTGTCGGGACCGGTGGAACGATCACGGGGGTCGCCCAGTACTTCAAGAAGGATCGAGGCCGGGAGGATTTCGAGGTGATTGCAGTCGAACCCGCCTCATCCGCGGTTCTGTCGGGTGAGGAACCCGGCGGCCACGGAATTCAGGGGATCGGCGCCGGGTTCGTTCCATCGGTCCTCGACGTTTCCCTGATAGACGAGGTCGTTACCATTGAGACGGATGCGGCCAAGACGGCGAGTCGACGGCTGGCGCGTGAGGCAGGCATTTTCGCGGGGATCTCGTCCGGGGCCGCACTTCACGCCGCCTCGGACGTGGCGAGGAGTCCTGAACACGAGGACGACCTCGTCGTCACGGTGTTGCCAGACACCGGCGAACGATACCTCTCGACCGACCTCTTCCAGTAGGACGGAGATCCGATTCGGGAGAGCGTCATGGTGAGTGAAATACCGGTCGCAACGCTTCGGAACTGGCGGCAGGACGAGGAGTCCCTGTGTATCCTCGACATCCGAACAAGGGCCGAGTACGACCTCGGTCACATTCCGGAATCGAGAAACGTACCGATGGATCAGTTGATCGCCGGCATTGAATCCATCGAGCCCTCCTCGCGGATCGTCCTCGTCTGCGAAGTCGGCGAACTCTCGGTGAAGGCCGGGCGACTGATCGAGGCCTACGACGGGATCGACGAGGGACAAACGGTCGCTAGCCTCGAAGGCGGGTACCGGGCGTGGTGCGAGAGACACCAGGAGTGACGCCCGAGACCGGGGTCGCCGGGACGGTGGGAACTAGTTCCCTCCTGTCCCTCCGAGTAGTGACGTCTACCCCCTCCCGCCCGAAAATTCATTGTCGACCGTCCGCATCCGGTGCGTATGGCAGGTGCGGCGTCGACGCTCACCGAACCACGGGTCCTCGCCCGGACGAAGCGCCGCCTCTTCCCGGACGACGACGGGTACGCGGTCGTCGATACGCAGTTCGCCTCCGAGTCCTGGCTGGCGGAGAAGACGGTCGACGCCGGGATCAAAGACCGACTCTCACCGTTCAATCACGTTCGCGTCGGGACTGGTTATCCCGACCTCGTCGGTGTTCGGTTCCTGGACGAGGACCTGATCGCAGTCGACCGGTTTGGCGACGATCCTCCACTGATCGCGGTCGAGGCGAAGGGGTACACCGACAGTGGTGCCGTGGACGTCGAGCGGGGAGTCGTCCAGGCGTACGACCGCTTGAACGAGGTGAACGCCGCGTACGTCGCGGCACCGGAGTCCGCGATTTCACAAACGGACAGGACCCTCGCTCGAGAACTGAACGTGGGGGTACTGGGCGTGGATTCGACCGGTGTGGTAGACCCAATCGAACGGCCGCGCGTCGTGGGCAACCGGACGACGACGGAAGCCGAGGCGATCCGGTTCCAGGCCAGCGCGCAGGGGGTCGCCGACGCGTCCTTCGGACTCAATCACCCGAAGAACTACCTCGGGTACCCGCTGGCCATGTATCATCCCGACGATACGGACGAGGTACTCGCCGAATACGTGGTCGGAGCCGTCTCCGAGGCCCGGACGGGAGCGATCTTTCTCGACCTGGTCGGCGAGTATCCGGATACCGACCGGTTGACAGCACTCGGACGGGAAGTCGTCCGGTTCGCTCTCCGGGAGTACGGCACGGTCGAATCGGCCCTGGAACCGTTCGAGGAATGGAAACGGTCTCGACGCCGGTTCTGTACCCTCGCCCCCCGGTGGGGAATGCTCACGCGCCGGATCGTGTATGCCTACCCTGGAACGCAACTCCTGATCGAAGAACTACAACACATGCACGAGGACGGAATCGCCGAACCGACGCTTCCGACGGTCGTCGAGTACCTCCACGAGTTGCATCCCACGTTCACGATAGAACTCTTCATCCGCGGGACCGAGCAGGTCCGAAGCCGGGTGCTCGACGCGGACGGCGACCTACAGCGATCGCCACTTTCCGATGGAACCGTCTACCACGCACCGACTGTCTTCCAACTCAAGGCGATGCTGTTCCACGCCGGACTTGTGACGGAAAGAGGTGCCGAACCGTCGAATCTGGACCCCGACAGCGACGTGTGGTCTCTCCGGGTTCCTGTCCTGTGACGGGCGGATGCGTCGATTCCGGGTAGAGCAGCGAGGAAATGACGGTGTCGAACGTCTATGAAAATACCGATAATTATGATAATAACTAAAATGGTACAATTACTGTAGTATTATACATACTACCACTTATATATTCATACGTGTAAAATTACTAATTTTGTACTGAATATATAATATTAAGAGTATAAATATTGGTAATGTGATAGATATAAATAAGGTAACCAATTATAAATATGCTAAATACAACCATGATTAACGAATACGAATATAGTAACTATAAACATAAATTAAATAATAGGAATAAATTTCGGATTACCTGATTCGGAACATAATATAATTTTATACCTTACTAATATTGGTATGGGAATACAGCAATTATTTTACATATGTCCTATCCATTTAGAATTCCGGTATATCCCATACATTCAGATTTCCGGTAGATACTAGATCGGCGAAGGATGCCAAGATCGGCGATAGATACTATAGTGAATGTCAAAAGTGATTGCCACACCATGCGGTATTGTGGTATTGAATCACCATCAGAATTCCGCAGGGACATTCGGTCACTGACCGTGCCCAGGCCAAAAACCCCACTCGGGTTTCCTGGTGGAATGAAAGGGCGAGCCGGGCGGCAACCGAGCGAAGCGAGGGCGCCGACCGGAGCGGCGCGAGAGCTTTCCGGTCGGTGTGATTTCAGCTGACGGACGGTTCTTTTCTCAATACCTATAGATCGACGATGGATACTCACGCGTCACCGACGGGTATCCATCCCTTCTCACGTCCGCCGTTTTCGAAGTCGTGCTCGGTTTCACACTCCTGGCAGACGAACGCGGCCATTTCGACAGTGTTCCCGAACAGGGGTCTGGTCTTCCGCGACCAGGAGCGGACCAACTTCATCTCGTTCCCGCAGTCCGGGCACTTTGGCTGCTGCTTTTTCGCTGATACGGCCATGATGCGTTTTTCCTCGCACAGTACAATAGGTGGCGTGAGACGATAGGGTTATCTCTAAAAAATTGACGGTATCGGGGACAACGACGGAATATTCTGAAATAGCAATCCGATATTTCTGATGTACGAATCGGTTCCAGGCAATCGAGGATAACTCCACACTTCCACGAACGGATCGCCAGTCCACCAGACCGCCAGTTAGATACGGGTCTTGGGCATACCGTGGAGAACCCCTCAACTCAGTACCGGGTCCATCGGGTGTATTCTCGCCGACAGGGCGTCCGGAGGGATTGGTTGCATTTCACGTGATAATCGGCGTGACAACGGCGGAAACGAACCGCTTCCTCCCAGCGAAATCCCTTTGCCGGCCGTCCGTCTATCCCGAATCGATAATGCCCGAGTATCCGATCGTCGTCCGTGAAATCCGGGGACAGAACCGACTCGGCGTCGAGGACGCCGAGGATCTGGATGCGAACGTCAGGGGTGTCGTCGAGGATGGATACGACCGCATCGACGTCGATTCCCGGTCGGACGGCGAACAGGTCGGGACGGTCGTGGCCTCACAGGACAATCAGCACATCGAGTCCGTGCAATGGGAGGAGTGAGTACGGGTCGCCCCATTGTGAGACACGACCGTGATTCTATCCCTCCACCCGAGCCAGGCGAAAAGTGGCCCCGAATTCCACCAGTGTGTGCCGTATCTGTCCTCGAGGAACACGGGTGGCCGACCGATGGTACGCGTCGCTGACCGAGGGACCGTGTGGCTGACCGAGGGAAGGTGTGGACGTCCGAGGGAAAACCAAGTGACCTTGTATCCAGGGCAACAATACTGTATGATGGTCGTCGAAGACGCAAACAATACTGAGGTCCCCGGCTTCTCGAGGGGTCCTTTGAATGTCCGGGTGTCGGACCGTCCACAATGACCGACGACGTCTGCTACTCCCCGATCGGGACGATTCACTCGCCATTCACCGGGGAGGAGGGGATGCCGATTCAGAGCGGATTCTCGAACACGACGGGTACCGTCTCCATCGACGATGCGTACGTCGAAGGACTCCGGGACCTCGAGGGGTTTTCCCACGTCGTCCTCGTCTATCATTTCCACGAGGCGGATGGATACGATCTCGAGACCACACCGTACATGGAGGACGAACCGCACGGCGTCTTTGCAACGAGAGCCCCCAGACGGCCCAACCCGATCGGGCTCTCTGTCGTTTCCCTCGAGACGGTCGTCGGCGGGACCCTCACCGTCGGTGGCATCGATGTGCTCGACGGGACACCGCTTCTCGACCTGAAACCCTTCGTCCCGACGTTCAATGGCGTCGCCGAGGGAGAAATCGGCTGGCTGACGGACGTGATCGGCAACGAGGACCGCCGGCGGGCGGACGATCGGTTTCTATCCTGAGGAGAGGGGGTCTATCCCTGGTGTCGATGCCAATCGAACATGTCTGTGGCTGTAGGACTCCAGTTGTCTCACGTCGTTGTCTGGGGTTTCCTCTCAGGCCTCTTCCGCGGCCATCCACCCGTAGTCGATCGTATCCAGATCCCGGATTTTCGGGGCGAACGGTTTGACGTCGAGGATCGGGGTCCCGTCGACTAGATCCAGGTTCGATACGGAGAGCCTGGTGTTCGAGATCCCCTCGAGTCGTACGATTGACAGGCCGATTGGATTCGGGCGTGCGGTTCCGGACGTCGCGAAGATGCCGATCGGGGCGTCGATACCGGTCGGGGTAACCTGTAGTGAGACGTGATCGACCAGGTGGAGGTGAGAGACCAGCACGACGTGTGAGAATTCCTCGAGACCCAGAAGTCCGGGTTCGTACTGGTCCTCGAGAACCACGGTCCCCGACGCCTCGACGGGTTCGTTAGCGGGCCGCGGGATGTCCGACGGTTGCTCGAACTCGGACTCGACGTGGCCGATCGGTTCGAATTCCACGGAGTTCATACCCGTGCTTCTACCGACTGACCGAAAACTGTTCGTCCCGATTGATGAAATCGGGGGACGAACGACAATAGTTCCCCGGTTCGTCGGCTGCCCATCGAATATGGGACACATATTTATATATTCTAATACCCTAATATAAAATGGGGTTTACATGGTACAGCAACAGAAACTCGACCGCCTGGAAGAGATCATCGAGCGACTGGAGGACGACCAGGATATCAGTGTCGCCGAACTCCGTGACATCGCCGAGGACCTGGAAACCGGGAAGAAATACCGGTGTGCCACCTGTCAGATGTTTTGTACCGGGGAGGACGTCATGGTGATCTTCAACACCGAGACGGAGGAGTTCATCCAGATCGAAGTGCCGATGGACGAGGACGAAGACCTCATCGTTACCAGAGTCGGGTGACGTGTCCGGGAACGGACACCCCTCCGTTGACCGAGGAGAGTGGATCGCGACCCAGTCCGACCGGGACCCGATACCAAAACCGAGCCATGGACCACCGCAGTGACGAACGGATCCGTCAACGACTCGCCGACTGTTGTGCGGTCTTCTCGAATCCGAACCGCCTGAAACTCCTCGAGGTCATGCGAGGGCGCGGCGCTGTCTCCGTCTCCGAACTCGTCGCCGAGACCGGTCTCTCCCAGTCCGCCGTTTCACAGCATCTCAAACGCATGCGCGACCAGGGAATCGTCTCGCGGGAACGATGCGGAAAACGGTGCTTCTACGCCATCAGTGACGATCGTATCGTCGAGGCAATGGACGATATCCGGGCGTTTGTCACTGACGGCACAATGGAATGATGGGAAATCGGAACGGCAGAAAAGCCTGGCTCTGGGCCCGGCGTACATCGTGAACGCGCGGTGTTCACCGAATCGTCGAGCACAGGTCCGGGCAATCTGATTCGCCCCGGTCCCGCGACCCACCGGACCTCTGCTTGCTCTGGCGTTCCAAGCGGTGCCAGGATACCTTCCACCTGGGGAACGGGCGCAGTCGGTGCTGTCGGTAGCCCGGAGGCCCAATCCGTTGTTTCCGCACTACACTCCGTCGACCATCGATGCGTCTACGACGAACTTCGACGGGATTCTCGAACCGAAGACGAATAAACACTATCCACCATCAACCGATCCTGCCGATACAAGACGCTTCGACTGTCACCCTTCGATCTCGCGTTCGACAACCGATTCCGGGCCGGCCGTGTGTGCTGGTATGGCTACTGTATTGATGTATGCTGATGAGGCTACTGCATCGGCGTGGGCTGGTGGGGCGACTGGATCGGGGTTTACTGATAGGGCTCTCCACCGCCTAAGCGACCGAATAACACCCGGTCCTTTCTGATACGCAAAACCACTCACGAGGGCGCCGTCCTGGTTGTTAGGAATACGGGATATCGATCGTCATGGGGAAAAGCGGGTGGGACCGGAACTCGACTTTTGTAATTATAAATAATACCTATCATTTAATTATATTCCATTACAGTCCGTCTAATCCCGATTAACCAGGTAATATCATAATTTTCTTCCCATTATTATTTGTTTCCCAACATTTAACTGTCCCCATCGATAACAATTGGATGCAATGGCGATACCATGGCAGCTCACTCCGGATGGTACGGACACGAAACTAGCACCGGCGATGACAGCGACGGACTCCCGTGATTTGACGAGTCGGGTGTTCGGCGACCTGAATCAAGTCGCCGTGGATCCACGTCGGATATAAGCTCACCTTCGAGTTTCGTTCTCGTTTTTCTCGTCTCGCTCGTCTCATCCAGACAGTGCCGGTTCGACGAGGGACCGTCTCGACGGCGTGGGCCGGTCGAGACAACGACGGCATTCACCCGTCGAATCGTCCACTGATATTATTCTGGCCGTCGGATAACAGACCTGGTCGGCGAAGTGGACCAGTGTAGACAGGGTGGATGAATATGGCTTCATCACGGTCGTAGCCGGTATTATTCCCACCCGTACTCTGGACATCGAGAACGAGGGAATTGGCCAAACTATCAATTAGGAACGAGAGAATTGGCCAAACTATCAATTAGGAACGAGGGAATTGGCCAAACTATCAATTAGGAACGAGGGAAT
>JBDGTL010000116.1:0-14088 GCA_042216905.1 Halodesulfurarchaeum sp. | reverse complement strand
ACTATCAATTAGGAACGAGGGAATTGGCCAAACTATCAATTAGGAACGAGGGAATTGGCCAAACTATCAATTAGGAACGAGGGAATGGGCCAGACCATCAATTGGGATCGAGGGAGTGGGGCAAACTATCAATTGAGAACGGGAATGGAATCAATTACTATCAAATTACTATATATCTAAAAAACTAATTATAATTACACCGTAATCCGGTGGCAACCACATTCGTGCTGTGGAATACGTTCGGCACTCTCGACCGTGTCCCGCCCCGACGCTACATATATTCGAACGTGTATCACGCTGCGATACGAGATTTCAATGAATACCAGGTATTTGCTCAATATACCCGATATTTTCTACAATTAGTTGGAATGCGGCGAGATATTCTACCTTTTATACTGTATTGCCCGTTTTCGAGAAGCCCCGTATAGAATCGTCTGAGTGACCTGGCCCGTCGCACTGAAACATGGTCGCCGGGTGATGTGTTACAGTGGTATTCTCTGGTCGGCTCAGGTAATGGGACCCATTGCACGTCCGTCGCTCCGGTTCAGTCTGTCACTAGGCAGTATTTCAGCGAACGTCAAACGGGTACGTATTCCTCGAATGAGGGAGTGAGAAGACGGATTCTCGACCCGTCGGAATTTTAGGAGCGGACATTCGATCGATTACAACCGAGTGTTCGCTCGAACTGACCGGACAGTTCGAGTGAATCAGAACGCCGAGGACCATACATGCCATATTATATATTGGAATACTTATTATACTGGGAAACTACCATATATTTTATTACTATATTGGCCCTCACATATCCCATCAATCATTACCGACGTCGTCGAATCGCACGTGGTGAAACCATGGAGAGACACCGGATCCGGGAATATACCGATCGTGCCGTCGTCTCGAGGGTGTCGATATCGCCCACCAGCGCCGAGTCCGATTGGACCCGTATGGTTTTTACCTACCCGGACTACAGAGACTGGTATACAGGATGTCGAGTCAACCCGTTCATCTGCGATGTGAAAATATCGGCGGGATCGAGGAGACCGAGGTGGCGATTCCACCCGGTGTCACCGTTCTTTCCGGGCGAAATGCGACGAACCGTTCCTCGTTACTCCACGCGATTATGGGTGTCCTGGGAAGTGACAATGTATCCCTCAAGGCAGATTCCTCGAGCGGCTTTATCGAACTGGAGCGAAACGGGGAACGGTACGAACGGGAACTGACCCGGACGAACGGGACGGTTCGGTACGAGGGAGAGCCGTATCTCGACGATTCGACCGCCGCGGACGTGTTTGCGTTTCTCCTCGAAGACAATCGGGCCAGGCGGGCCGTGGAACGCGGTGAGGATCTTTGGGACGTCATCATGGAACCCGTCGATACCGCCGAACTTACGGCCGAGATTTCCCAGCACGAGGCCAGAAAACGCCAGTTAAACGAGCGACTCCAGGAACTCGAGAATCTGGAGTCGGACCTCGCCGACAAGAAAGCCCGCCGAATTGATATTCGTGAGTCGATCGACGAAACGCGTGGGGAACTTCAGGAGATCGAGCAGCGGATCGACGAGATGAATGAGTCGGTGGAGGGAAGTCGAGAAAAACGAGAGGCACTCGAGGACGCCTTCGACGAACGACAGCGGATTCGTTCGGACATCGAGGACGTCCGGTATACCATCGAGACACAGACGGAGAGCATTTCCGCCCTGGAATCTGAACAGTCCGACATCGAAGAGGAACTCGAGTCCCTCCCGGATCCAGATATCGACCCGAACGACGTACAATCGAGGATCGACGACCTTCGAACGAAGAAATCAACGCTCGAATCACAGGTCTCGGACCTTCGGTCGGTGATCCAGTTCAATCGGGAACACCTCGAACGTGAGGATTCGATCCTCTCGAATGACGGGGGATCTCCCGATGGCGGCGAATCGGTCACCGACCGACTGGTACAGGACGAGGTGACGTGCTGGACCTGTGGTCGAACCGTCCAGACCGATCGAATAGAGGACACGATTGATACGCTTACGGAACAGGTTCAATCGAAACTGAACGAGCGAAACGAGGTCGAATCGAAACTATCGGACCTTCGGGAGGACCTCGAGGAGCAACGACGAACGCGGGAGAAGCGGTCCCGACTTACGAACCGCCTCGAGGAGGTTTCCTCCGAACTCGACTCCCGACGTTCACGCCTCTCCGAACTCGAAGAGAAAAAGGACGCCCTCGAGTCCGAACTGACCGATATCCAGGAGCGAATCGACGACATGGAACAGGCAGGGGGGGAAGACGATGAGATCCTCGAATTACACCGCGATGCGAACACGCTCGAAATCGACATCCAGCGGAAGGAAAACGAACTCGAGTCCCTGTCCGCCGACATAAAGGAAATCGAAGACAAACTGTCGAAACGAGAGACACTCCAGTCCGAACGGCACGAAGTGGCCGAGGAACTCCAGTCGCTCCGGAACCGGATCCGAGACCTCGAAACCCGAGCGGTCGAGGCGTTCAACGATCACATGGAATCGATACTCGATTTACTGGACTACGAAAACCTGGAACGGATCTGGATTGAGCGACACGTCGCGAACGAGCACGAGACGGTTCCCGACGGTGAATTTACCCTCCACGTCATTCGTCAGTCGGCCGACGGGCGGTCGTTCGAGGACACAGTCGACCATTTGAGCGAAAGCGAACGGGACGTCACCGGCCTGATATTTGCTCTTGCTGGATACCTCGTCCACGACGTGGCAGACGACTGTCCATTTCTCCTACTCGACTCGCTCGAGGCAGTCGACGCTCGTCGAATCGGGACACTCGTGGAGTACATATCGGAGTACGCAGCGTACCTCGTCGTCGCGCTCCTGCCGGAGGACGCCTCGGCTGTCGACACCCCACACGAAACGATAACTGATATCTGATCATCGATCGGTGTCGTGCTCGTGGGTCGACCGCTGGGGGCATTACAGAGCATCGATACCCCGGAACAGGACGGAAACGACACTGCCCGACATCGGTTTCTCCTCCGATTCCAGGTAACTATCCCGTCTCTTCCCGACAGGGACACCCACCGTTTTCGAGAATCTCGTCGACGGCGTAACTCTTCTTACATCGTTCACAGTACACGTCGATGGTGGTGATAACGTCGAATTCGTCGACGGCCAACCGGTCGGCATCGCGAAGCCTGGTGAGCGTGTCCTCCGCGACGGCGGTGGCGCGTCCTTTTAGCCGGTCCAGGCGCTCTCGTTCTGACTGGAGTCGTTCGTCGTCCGTCCGCTCCGGGGGCTCGACGCGGAGATAATTGCGGAGGTAGGTGTGAACGGCTTGGTGCGAGACGAAATCACGGTGGAGTGCTTCTACGTCGACCCCGTCCCGCTCGAGTTCCCGTTCCTTCTGAACCGTGGATCCAGCGGTGGATTCCTCCGTGAGCGCCCGGTATGCACTATCGACGTCTTCCTCGATCGGATCGAGTCCCGCATCCGCCATTGCCGAACGGAGAATTCGTCGATTCAGGTCCTCCGCGAGTTGCCGAAGGCTCTTTCGATCCTCGGACTGTGTCCATGCCGATTCGATATAGTCGGACGCCGATTCGAGGTCGTACTCCTCTATTACCCTCGATACTTTGGATTGGGGACCCGGGGTCTTCTCCGATTCGTCCGCATCGGACGGTGGCCGTTCCATTGCCGTTGCAGGTCGTTTCGAAGCCATCAACGTAACGGTTTCGGAATCCCCGATAACCCGTTACGATTGTACGTCTGTAATGGGATCGTTCCTAACCCATCACAGGCGTACTATTGTGATGGTTTTCTCCCCTTATCGAAATCTGTAGCCGGGCAACCACCGAGACACTCGACGCAGGTTCGAGGATTGCTCTGACTGCTCGTTCCACACCAGTCTTCTGTCCGAATGTGATTTTGATTTCCTCCCGGCCTTCACGTTCGTCGGTTTCATCAGCAATCCCGTTCACGATTGTAGTACGAAATGACCGACGTCACCACAATGCGCACGTTCGACGTGTTTCGTTTCACATCCAGGCCACAGTATAGTGTTCGTGAGACTCCGTTCGACGATACTGAACGGAATGCTACGAATACATGACGCCGAGTTCGGTAACGTTCGCGGCCTGGAGCACCCGTTCCGGGAGTTCTTCCTCGTAGTAATCTCCCGTCAATCGGTGTGTCGGACCGGCGACTGAGATCGCCCCGAGAACGGCGCCATCGGCATCGCGCACAGGTGCGGCAACGCAGCGAATGCCGTCAAGTCGTTCCTCATCGTCGAACGCTACGCCCCGGTCCGAAACACGTGAGAGTTCCGAGTAGAACGTCTCGGGGTCGGTGATGGTATTATCGTTTAGTTCGGGCAATCCGTGCCTATCGAGAATTTCCTCGACGTGATCTCGGGAATAGTGGGCCAGTATTGCCTTCCCGAGCGCCGTGACGGTGAGGTGTGTCCGCTTCCCGATCCAGGTGTCGACGGGAACGGTGTTCTCCCCCTCGGCCTGGTAGATGTACACCCCTTTGCCGTTTTCCTCGACCAGTAGATTCGCCAGTTCTCCTGTTTCTTCTGCCAGATTGTCGATCTCGTCCTTTCCTGCCTGGTAGATTTCGAGATGGTTTCTCGCATACCCACCCAGGTCGAGAAATTTGAGGCTCAACCGATAATGGCCGTCGTGATTGATGACCATTCCGCTGGATTCGAGCGTCTTGAGGTAGTTGTGGGTCGTGCTCTTCGGCATATCCACTTCTCGGGACACTTCAGTCACCCCTGCCTCTTCGATCGATTTCAGCGCCTCGACGATCTGAAATCCCTTTTGAACCGCATTGACGCACTCTGCCTCCTCGTTTTCCATACGTGAAGCTCGTTTGTCGGTCCCATATACCTATTCAATTATTCTGAATGATTCCAATCGAATGTAGCATCAGTAGCGTCAAATTATATGGCAATTCCCGGGTAATCCGCGACATATGTGACATATTCATCCGTGTTTTCCTTCAAACGTAATCGAATACGGCACCTCCAAACGTAAGCGGAAACGGCCTCTCCGCCCGTATGCGGATTCGGAATACCCTCTGAGTGAACGTATCCTCCGAGTGAACGAGTCGAAAATCACAGCCCAGACCGGTCGGATTCTGCTACATACCTCTTGTCGTGTCCGTCCCGGTTCATCTCGAGAGCACAGTTCGATCGCTCTCGACGAATCGGTCAGTCTGATGTTCCAGTTCGTCTATCGATGGTCCCGTACACGACAGCAGGTCGTGGGAAACAGCCAGTCGGGAGTATCCACGATTCCATACCGTTCAGTTATCGGGCTGGCCCTGGAGTTGATCGATGCGATCGTTGACCAGTTGGAGGGCCCGGTGTGTCCTGATCGCGCGCAGGATTTCGTATCCGGTCACGATAGTAAGAACGATCGCAATTACCGGAACCGTCAGGGCCGAATACAGGGTGAGTGCGACGGATATCACTGCCAACACGACCCACATTCTCCGGGTTTTCGAGTATCGGGATTGAACGTCGAGTAAGACGTCTAATTGCTCCTCGTCCGTGTATTCCTTGGCCGGATCGACCCCGATGGATTCGCTCAGTGTACTGGGAGATGACGTGTCCTCTCCCGTTTTTATTGCGAAAAGCCGCCGAAAGGCAAAAATCGCACCGAGGAGCGGCAGAAAACTTTCCACGAATCCGAACCGGGCGTTGACGTAAAGGGTTAGCGCAAGGCCGCCGACCGCGATCGACGTCCAAAACAGCGGAGACAACCACAGTGATTCGAAAAACCCGCTTGTTTCGTTGGTTCCCATGATATAATCAACACGGGTATTTCGATTCAAAGTTTCGATACGGCCGGTGATCAAGGAAGGAGGCTTGCATCCGATCGTCGGTTTCGGCATCTCTGGCGTTTGGGTTCGACTGTCTATGGAAACGATTCACCCAAATAGTGTACCGTTACTGTGATTTGTACGCGTGTACAGCATCCCTCCGGGAAATCAGTACCCAGATGGCCGGACGCGTTTGACATTATTTACTGGAGAACGTCAGGTATCACACTGATGTAGTTTCGCCCCAGGCCCCCACCACGCATTCGAAATTGCTATGGTAGCGGAACCTGATGAGGAAGGTCCACACCATCGACGGTTCTGTGATCGATGCGTGCACGTCCGCGAAGACCGATCCATTACCGTCGGTCACGCCGGAATGTTATACAGGAGATTTCCTCGGAGCATCCTATGGTGAGAGAATGCAACCGAAATTACCCTGGCTGCCTTCCGAGGACGGACCACCGCTCTCGGTACCGACGTGATTAGGTTATCGAATCGGTCTGATCGATGACCGGGACGATTGCTACCGGGGTCTCGAGAACCGTATCACAGTTCGAACCGAAGCGTTCCCGGGACTGTTTCGGTTCTGGTTTCGACAGAGGCGGACCTGATACATTTCTCAAGCCGCTTGACAGGTGTGGATGGAGAGACGTCGTGTATATCCTATGGAAGAGGAACCAACGTACGAAGCGTTGTCAGAGGAACCAATGTGCGAAGCGTAACCAGGCGACGTTGGAAACCCGTTCCCGTGAAGATGAAGAAGAAAATCACAATCTTTTATAACCCACTCTATGATGTTTGTGAATGGGTTTCCAATCGGCAGGAGGGCCGACCAGCAATGTCAAGTGCAACCTCAAGCGGAACGACTGACGAGGAGTCTCCCGCTGGCGGTGGAGAGGGGTACTCTTTTCCCGAACCACCAACGGAACTCCTCGAGGCAGAAAAGCGCGGTAACTGGGTAAAGCTCTTGAAGTACTTCGGTCCCGGGGCGATATTGGCGTCGATGACGCTTGGATCGGGTGAGGTCCTATTCGCACCTCGGGGCGGAGCCATATTCGGGATGGCGATTCTCTGGGCGTACATCTGGGCTGGGTTCGTGAAGGGGATCATGACGTATTCTGGTTCCCGGTTTTACACGTTGACGGGCGAACATCCGATGTCGAGATGGGCCAAACTTCCCGGTCCCAGGGGATGGTTCCCGATGCTTATGGGATATCTTGCCCTCATCGCCTTTCCGTCGTGGGCCGGTGGCCTGTCGAAGATGCTCGGACAGATCATCGCCTGGGCCTTCGGCATGCCAATGAATAATACGATGTTCGCCAGTATCGGGACAGTCATGATGGCAGTCACTGCGTTGCTCGTGTTGGTTGGTGGATACGACTACGTCGAAAAAGCACAGATTGCCATCGTGGCCTTTCTCTCTGCGTCAATCGCTGTTCTGGCGATAGCGGCGGCACCCGACGTAACGAACGTACTCTGGGGCCTCGTCCCCAAGGTGCCGGCTGACTACGCGCCGTGGATCGTGAACAATTACCCCGAAGTGGCAGCACGTCCGACGTGGGTCGAAGTCGTGACGTACATGGGAGCCATCGGAGGGGGTATCTACGACTACATCGGATTCGTCGGCTACACGAAGGAACGTGAGTGGGGAATGCTGAACCGCGACGACAAGGTCGAGGTGATGGGGGTCATGCGTGATTTATCCCCCGGTGAACGCCTCCCGCTCGACGAGTCCGAGGAAAACCGGATCAGGGGCGGTGCCTGGCTCAAAGCGCCGCAGAGTGACATCCTCATTAGTTTCTCTGCGATCACCTTTTTCACGGCCTGTTCGATGATTCTTGGAGCACTGATCCTTCATCCAAAGCATCTCATTCCGTCGGGTCTTAAATTATTCCAGCATCAGGCCCTGTTCTTCACCAAAGTCCATCCGGCGTTGGCCGTCCTGTGGAAATTGGGCGTCTTCTTCGCCATCTTCGGAACGCTGTATTCGATGTGGGAGGGCTATACATGGACGTGGCTTGAGTCCTTTAAGCCCTTCTCCGACCGGGTCGTCCACCTCGAAGAGAATCGGATGACCCTGGCCCGCCTGATAACCGTTGCGTACGTCGGAGGCATGGGCCTGATCCTCATGTGGTCCGACATTTCCGCCGTCGCAATCGTCACACCCGCATCGATTATCGGTGGCGTCTTCGGCTGTGGGTTGTGGTGCTGGGGACAGTTGTGGGCCGAGAAGACCGCCCTCCCCAAAACGTGGCAAGGTGGCTGGAAACTCGACCTCGGACTCATCGTTGCCGGTGCCTTCTTGACGTTCTCCGGAACACTCTCCATCATCTCCTGGCTCGGACTCTACCACTTCTAGACGACACTCTCGATCTGCGTTTTTCGTCTCTATAAACGAAATAGTTCTTCGCTCGGCTCGGAAACCGGATGACCGTTCCTCCGAACGGCAATTCCTGACTGGGATCGGGGTCGGCAGTATTCTACGTGTGTCGCTGACGATATTCCCTGACCTCCCAATTCGTTCGTGCGTTCTCTCGATTCGGTGGTTTCGTTCGTTCTTGTCTCACAGTGAAATCGGCCCGGTTCCCGGACCGACCTCCCAGCCCGTGAATGGTCCCTGTCTCGTACCCGATCATGGTCATGATTCTCCGACGAAGTATCCTGTTTCCAGGAAAATCTCCAACCTTTATAGTGGGTTGGTCGGAATTTCCACGTGTCCATGTTCGGATACTCGAATCGCATACTGCGGGTAGACATGTCCGCACACAGTGTCGAGACCGAGGAAATCGATCCCGAGGTGTGGGAGATGGTCGTCGGTGGATCCGGATTCGGTGCCTACGTTCTCCTGAACGAGGTACCGGCTGACGCCGATCCACTCGGACCGGAAAACACGTTGATCTTCGCGACCGGTCCGATCCAGGCGAGCCGATTCCCCGGGGCGGCGAAGTTCACGGCGGTCGCGAAGTCACCCATCAATGGGTTCTACGGTGAATCCGCAGCGGGGTCCCACTGGGGTGTTGCGCTGAAGGAGGCGGGGTACGACGCCGTCATCGTCGAAGGCGAGGCCGAATCCCCGAAACGACTGACGATAACGGAGGACGATGCCAGACTCGAGGACGCGTCTGACCTGTGGGGGATGGACGCCTACGAAACCAACGAGGCCATCTGGGAGGCCGAAGACGTGGTTCCCGAAAACGAGATGAGTTCGGCAGCGATCGGTCAGGCCGGCGAAAATCTCGTCAGCTATTCCGCAGTGACCATCGACAACCACAGCTTCCTCGGCCGCAGCGGAATGGGAGCCGTCATGGGATCGAAGAAACTGAAGGCGATTGCCGTCGAGAAGGGCGACTCGCTTCCCCCGGTCGCGGACGAGGACGACGTTAAGAACCTCACACGGGATTTGAGTCGACAGATCGCGTCCGAGACTGAGGCCTTCCAGGAACACGGAACTCCGATCATCGTGACGATGGGCGAGGAACTCGGTGACGTGCCCACGAAGAACTGGGAGAAGGGGACGTTCGACGGGAACGAGGACATCGGGACGCCGAAATACACGGAGGAAATCCTCACGGGACGGCTTCCCTGTGTCTACTGTCCGATCGGGTGCCATCGCGACGTCACAGTCGAGTCCCCGGAGAAATTCGCGACCGAGGGGGCAGGGCCGGAATACGAGACGCTGGCGATGCTCGGACAAAACTGCCTCATCGACGACCTGAAGTCGATTTCGAAGGTGAACGATCTCTGCAACCGATACGGGATCGATACGATCGCGCTCGGTGGGATACTGGCGTACTTGATGGAAGCCGAGGAACGAGACGACCTCGACGTCGATACCGATATCGACCTCACCTGGGGGAACGAGGACGCTCCGATCGAATTCGTCGAGAAGGTCGCACACCGGGAGGGTATCGGGGATCTGGCTGCAGACGGGATTACCAGTCTAATCGAAGACGTCGGCGCGGACACAACGTCGTACGCCGTCCAGACGAAGGGTGTTATGGTCCCTGCACACGACCCCCGGGCCTTCTTCGCTACCGGCCTCAACTACATGACCGGGGTACGGGGACCCGGACACGAACGCGGGAATCTCCAGTTGCCCCATTACGGGGTGATGTTCCCCGAGATAGGCGTTGGCGAGGAGCCGGATCGATTCGGGTACGAGAACATCGCATACCGGACCGCCCGGTTCCAGGACTGGTCGTCGATCTGGAACTCGCTCGTCGTGTGCCGGTTCATGAACGAAGGGGGAATGACGTTCTCCGACATGCTCGACATGTATAACGCGGTAACGGGAGCTAATTTGAGTCGTCCGGAGTTCCTCCATCTGAGCGAACGCATCTTCCAGTTGCAGCGACTCGCCAACGTGAAATTCGGCGTCTCGGCCGAGGACGATACTCTTCCACCCCGTCTCCTCGAGGCCACGGAGGAGGGCGGACACGCGGGCGAAGTTCCCGACGGACTCGAGTCGGCGATCGACGACTATTACGATCATCGCGGATGGACCGACGAGGGTATTCCAACCAGTGAAACCCTCGAGCGTTTCGACGTCACCGATCTCCTCGGATCCGACATTCCCACTGCCGTTTCCGACGTATAGGATCGCACAAACCGGTCTCTCCTCGAACGATGCCCACGCCGGGCACCCACGGCCGTGAACGGTAACATTTACAATCGTACCGCGGCCCCGTTTTATATGGGTCAACCATGACAGACATAGAGGGAATTATCCCGCCGATGCTCACGCCGTTCGACGAGGAGGGCGCAATTGCGGAGGACCGCCTTCGGGACCACGTCGACTTTCTCGTCGATTCTGGCGTCCACGGTCTCTTTCCGGGTGCATCGGTCGGTGAACTGACGAACATGAACACCGACGAATTGGAGACCGTCACGGAAATCACCGTGGATCAGGCCGAGGGTGAGTGTCCGGTGTACGCCGGCGTCGGTGCCAGTGGGACCAAAGAGGCGGTGGAGCGAACGAGGCGAGCGTCGGAAGCAGGGGTCGATGGCGTGGTCGCCGTCACGCCGTTTTACCTCGAGACCGATCAGGAGGGATTGCGCACGCACTTTTCCCGCATCGCTGCCGTCGCAGACGTCCCGGTGATCCTCTATCACATCCCGGGATTCACTGGCCAACCGTTGGCTGTCGACACAGTTGTCTCCATCGCGGAATCGGAAGAGAACGTCGTGGGGATCAAAGACAGCAGTGGCGAACTCATGTGGGGCGCCCGGATACTGCGAAATAGCCCCGACACGTTCGATTACCTGCAGGGCCACGGCCCCCTGTTCCTCCCGAGTCTCTCCCTCGGGGCCTCAGGAGTGATGCCCGCGACCGCGAACATCGCGCCGGAATTCGTCCTCGACGTGTACGAATCGTTCGAGAACGGTGACCTCGAACGGGCACGGGAGATCCAACTCGAGCGGGTGCTCCCCCTTCAGCAGACCGCCATGGTCGGCACGTTCCCCGCCGGATTCAAGGCCGCCGCCCGCATGACGGGCCACGATCTCGGTTTCGTCCGATCACCAGCGCACGGACTAACAGACAGCGAACGCGAATCGATTCGATCTGGCCTGGAATCCCTCGGTCTCCTCGAATAGGGATCGAGGGAAGACCCGAAACGGCGCCGGCAGAGAAATCGAGACGGGAAGACCTGGGAATCGATAGGGCAAGATCTCGGAATCAATACAGAAGACCTGGGAGTCGATACGGAAGACCGAGACATCGAGACACTAGATACTGTACGACGTGGCAGGTATCGGGACCAGTCCTGGCCGGGAGGTAGACATCTCGGGACGGAGAACGCTCTCAATACCGCCGAGATCCTATTCGCCGGTCACGAATAAGCCCGAAAACGGGGACGAGTGGAGCTTCCCCTCACCGACGTCTTCAACCACCCCCTGGAGGCCCTGATCGATGCAGGGGAGATCGTCCCGGAGCGGGAGGACGACCGACCGCCACATCCCGAAGACCGTGTGGAATAGGACAGTAGCCGCCACGAAGGCCCGTTTCTTCCAGAAAACCAGACAGTCGAGATCAGTCATTCTCCATGATGAGTGGAATGCACACCATTTGATCTTCCGAATAGTATCAAGGATACCTGTCGTGAGGACGCTGACCGATAGAAATGACCATTTTGGCACAGGGATCGATCGATAGCACCAGCGATTGGCACACGGATCGACAGATAGTACCCGTGATTGGCACACAAACAGATCATTATAGTCAGTTGTTTACCCTCCTTCCGATCGGTACCCCCGCTAGTCGATACTCCTTCCTGGTCCCGAAATGACTGGTTTATAAATATCGGGGATCCGTACGCGTACCCGGATCACTCATGGATTCGACGAATCGAGTCGTAGTATTCTGGCCGAACCTCGAAGACGTGTCGATCGAAGAGTCCGTTTTCGAGGGAATGGACGTCGACGTCGAATTGTCGAAAACGCGAAACGAGGACGAAGTGATCGAGGTCGCGGACGGAGCGGACGGCGTCATTATCGACGATCAGGCGCCATTCACCCAATCCGTCATCGAGGAACTCACAGACCTGCAGATCATTTCCAGGGCCGGAATTGGCTACGACAACATCGATCTGGACGCCGCCGAAGCGAATGACATCATCACAACGAACGTTCCCGATTACTGTATGGACGAGGTGCCCACCCATGCGATGGCCCTCATCCTCTCCCTGTTCCGACGCCTCGAAGTGTACGACGAGGCGACGGCCTCGGGTGACTGGGACTGGGTCGACGCCGCGCCAATCGAGCGGTTGAACAACAAGACGCTGGGAATCGTGGCGTACGGGAAACTCGGCTCGCGCGTCGCAAAGAAGGCCGAGCCCTTCTTCGATACGCGGTTGGCCTACGATCCATACGTCCCGGACGTCGAAATGGAGTTGGCGGACGTCGAACCAGTCGGGTTCGAGGAACTGCTGAGCCGGTCTGACGTCATAACGCTTCACCCGCTCCTCACGGACGAAACGCGGGAAATGATCGACGAAGCGGCCTTCAACACGATGGGAGAGGGGGTCTTCCTGGTGAATACGAGCCGGGGTGAGGTAGTCGACATCGACGCACTCGTGGAGGCTCTCGAGGACGGTACCGTGGCCGGCGCCGGTCTCGACGTGCTGCCCGAAGAACCACCGCCCGAGGACCACCCACTGCTCGGTCGATCGGACACGATCATCACGCCGCACGCCGCGTTTTATTCAGAGGGTTCGCTCGTCGAAATGCGAAAAAAGGGCGCCCGCGAGGTCAAACGGGTGCTCGAGGGTGAGGAACCCCGGAACCCGATCGAGGAACCCGAGTACCTGTAACCGGTTGCCCCCGTATTTCGGCAGGGCCGCTTCTCGCAGTACCCGCAGTGTCCCAGTGTGGTCTACCAATCGGAGGGTCTCACAAATCCAACGGGAAGCGGCGTTGCTCCGTTTTTCGTCTCATCCGAACCACCTCCCTCCGTCACGCCGCTGTCGATACGCCGGGGCGACGGCTTCGATTTCTCCTCCCCCGTCTCCGCCGATCTCCGTCAGGAATCCCCGTCGTATTCCTCACCGGGAAATGCCCTTCGGACGTCGGCCGGTGTGTCCGC
Source organism: Halodesulfurarchaeum sp. (assembly GCA_042216905.1). Taxonomy (GTDB): domain Archaea; phylum Halobacteriota; class Halobacteria; order Halobacteriales; family Halobacteriaceae; genus Halodesulfurarchaeum. The sequence continues at coordinate 703 of JBDGTL010000116.1, read as the reverse complement.
CTGTTCGAGGCGCTCCTGGGCGGTTTCCTCGCGGTCGATTAGTTTCCGAACGTTTTCCAGCACGTCGTCTGCCCGGTCGGCCGGGAATTTTACCGCGCCATTCGCGTCCATGTGAATTATCTCCCCTGGAGCCACGTCCATGCCACCGATCGACACCGGAACGTTCACCGCCTGGACGGACAGGTCTCCATGGCCCGGAGAGAGGCCAGTTGCCAGGTACTGGAACTCCATCGACCGGATCTCCTCGACGTCACGGGCCGGACCATCCGTGACACACCCGATCGCTCCCATCGATTTCATAGCGGCGGTCATCAATCCACCCGGAAGCCCGACGCTCGTCTCCAGGTGGGACGGATAGTCCTGTTCGAGTGTTAGAATTACGGGCGGTTCTTGGTCGTCGATCGCGTCGACGACGTCCGGAAACGACAGTTCGTCGAATGCCGGATCGGGCATACCGTACACGCAGGTGACCGCGACCCCGGCCTTCGGTCCGAGTTCTGGATACAGGCTGTGGATCGTCGTGTCCGTATACCAGTTCTCTCGCCACGGATTGTACAATCCAAGACAGAGCGGGTCGTCCGGATACGTTGCCACGACGTTCGAGATCGATGGGGTATCGAACTTCTCGAGGTCGTCCAGTGTTTCGTGAATACCCATGCGTCCACGTTCGGAGATGTCCCATAACAACGTTTCGCACGAATCG
>JBDGTL010000094.1:28516-33389 GCA_042216905.1 Halodesulfurarchaeum sp. | reverse complement strand
ACGTCACGTTCGAGGTGTACGAGGGCGAGATCGTGACCCTCCTCGGGCCCTCCGGGTGCGGGAAGACGACGACGCTCCGGCTACTCGCCGGACTCGAGGAGCCGTCCGCGGGACGGATTCGAATCCGGGACGACCTGGTCGCGGACAGTGATCAATCGACCGCCCCGGAGGAACGAAGCATCGGGATGGTTTTCCAGGAATTCGCCCTCTTCCCGCACCTCTCCGTCAGGGAGAACATCGCGTTCGGTCTCGACGGATTGAGCGAGGAGGAGACAGAAGAGCGCGTCGACTCGCTCCTCGACCTCGTTGACCTCGACGGATTCGGCGACCGGTCCCCCGACCATCTCTCGGGCGGACAGCGACAGCGAGTCGCGCTGGCGCGGTCCCTCGCGCCGGAACCCGACATCCTCCTCCTCGACGAACCCTTCTCCAGTCTCGACATCCGACTCCGCGTCGAGATGCGCGAGGAAGTCCGTCGGATCCTGAAAGCGGCCGACGTCACGACCGTTTCGGTCACCCACGACCAGGAGGAGGCCCTCTCGATCAGCGACCGCATCGCCGTGATGCACGAAGGGACGGTCGAACAGACTGGACCGCCCGGGACGGTCTTCCAGCGGCCGACGTCTCGATTCGTCGCCGAATTTCTCGGCGACGCGGGGTTCGTCTCCGCCACGGTAGACGGGGCAGTCGAGACGCCCATCGGGTCGCTCGACCGGGACCGACTCAGGGGATTGCAGTCTGCGTACGACGACGTCCCGGTCGACGTCCTGGTCCGACCTGACGACGTGAAGGTCCGACCGAACCAAAGCGGGGATGCGGACGGGACAATCGTCCGTCGACAGTACACCGGTCCGTCCTTCATCTACCACGTCGAACTCGACAACGGCGACGAGGTCCGGTGCCTGCACGATCACGACGACGATTATCCCATCGGAACCCGGGTCGACGTTTCGCTGGTCGCCGATCACTCACTGGCGTGGTTTCCCAAGCCCGGTGCGCTCGAGACACCCGATTGAGCGCCGACTGGGCCGGGCCGGACCTGGCCGCACACTATATAATGGTGCGATGAGATACGAAATCGGCACGGTCGATACTAAGCGTTGGGGTTCCTGCCAAGGAGACTCCGGTGGTCTGTGCCACGGTGCTTACGCGATTCACGCCCGTCCCCAGAACGCTTCGGGTTCTGGTGTGCGAACGAGACGCGAAGCGTCTCGTCAACGCCGTGAACGGCGGGATTCTCTCGCTGAATCAAGATAGGGCCAGAAAATCGAAGGCAATTCGGATGTGAATCGTCGATATTCCGGTAAAATATGAGGTGTCTCCTGGGTGAAACGTGCGGGAGAACCGTGGGTAATGGTCGGTTATCCCATGATTGGTCGGTCATTCCATGAGTGGTCGGTGGTCCCACGAATGGTCGGTCATCCCATGAATGGTCGGTGTGCCATGAATGGTCGGTGGCTCGGGGGAGTCCCCTCATCACACGGGGCTCAGCGGGGGTAACGTCTCGTCATCGCCACCACGTGGTTAGTAATCAGTACCACTGTTTAAACGTCCGGGCAGCCGGATTGGCCCCAGCCGGAACGTGATGTCCACCCAGTCCACTCCCCCAGGATGGTCGAGCCGACTGGAACCGTACACGGGTTCATCGGGTTCGTGGAAGCGGCGTTCGGCTCGTGAAATCGAGGTTGGGGTCGTGAAAGTGAGGATCGGGTCGTGAAAGTGAGGGTCGGGAAATCTAGGGTCCGAGATGTGACTGTGACAGTGACAGTCGAGTGCGTGAAGGGGTGGTCGGTACTGTCCCTTCCAGACTACGGGATCCGATCGGCGCAATCCCCGGAGAACCAATATTGAGTGGGTGGTAATTAATATAATTTTAATTAGTGTTTTTCTTTTTACTATTCGAGGGTTATTTTGTATTAGATGGTTTATATTTGGTCTTAATTAGATGAATATTTGGTTATTTCGCCTATTAATTAATAATATTTTCACTATATTGATGGTTTTTCAACGTATTCAATTGAGTTATTTGTTAAATATACAATGTTTCTCACGGTATATCCGGCGTGTGAACGATTTATCTCTCTCGCCACTGGCGGAGTGATTCTAGCTCGCGCGCAACCGCTGTGACGTCGGATCGGTCGAGGATCCCGGATTCGGTGACGATCCCGGTAATCAGGTCCCCGGGAACCCGTTCGAAAATGGGGTCGTTGACCTCGATCGGGCGATCGCCGTCATAGACCGGATCGCCGAGGTCGGCTCCCGTGTCCGGTCCCGCATTCCTCTTGTCCGAATCGTCGTCCGCCACCGCAGTATCGGTCGGACTGTCGGGCGGATCGTCGGCGGGGTGGATCTTGTCCTGCGCGCAGACGACGTACCGGTCCGTTCCGTGGTACTCCCCTGCCAACATCGCGCTCGTGGTCCCGACCTTGTTCCGGACGTCCCCGTCGCGGAAGACGGTGTCGGCACCGACGAGGACGACGTCAGCCCGCCTGATCACCGCGGGGAGGTTGGCATCGCTTGTCAGGCTCACCGCCAGGCCTGCCTCGTACAGCGTCTCGGCGACGCCGATACCTTCACCTCCCGGCCGAGAGGCCGCGACGACGACGTGGGCGGGGTTCCCCGACCGAAGGGCCATCTCCACGGTTCCAGACCGCGACAGTGTCACGACGCGCTTGCCACTGATCACGTCCGCGGCCCGCTCCGCTGCTGACTCGTCGGCGTGTAGTGCCTCATCGAGAACGGCAATGGCTGCGTCGTGGACGGCCTCGGGGGTCTCCTGATCGGCACCCCGATACATCACCCGGTGGACCCGGTTGGCGACCGCCGCCATCTCGGGACGAGCCTCGAGTAACTCGATGGCGGTCGATTCGACCGACGACCAGTTCCCGTCGCGCGCCCCAGCCAATCCCGCCTCGTCGCGGAGTACTTCGAGCGCACGGATCGAGATGACCGCCGAACCGTGTTCGGTGTCGGCCGCGACCGAATCCACCCCCGGCCGGACGCGGTCGTAGGAGGTCCATAACTGGGGGACCGTCTCCCGGTGGAGGAGTTCGGTCGGCGGCGCCCACTCGTACTCGCTCGTTTCCCAGTTCGGCTCGATCTTCCGGGTCTCGACGTCGAAGAGGTACGGGGTGACCGACCACGGCGATTCTCGGTCGTCTTCCACCACGAATGGATCGCCACGACGGACGATCCTGACCTCCTCGCGGTCGAGTCCCGTCTCTTCCTCGATCTCGCGGCGTGCCATTTCGTCGGGATCCCCCTCCGCGTGGCCCGCGACGGTTCCCCAGTGCCCTGGGTAGGAACCGACGGCGTCGCTCCGCCGGAACAGGAGGACTTCTGCGTCGTTCCGCAGGAAGACGGTGACGACCTCGGTCGGATCCATGCGCTTGAGTCAGGTCGGAAGCGGCTTCAAGGTATTTCCGGATCGGGCATCTATCCCCAGTCGAGCAATGGTCAGACTCGCCATCGTGAGCGATACGCACATACCCTCACGTGCCTCGGCGATTCCGGACTGGGTCGAAACCGAAATCGAGGCGGCGGACCACGTGATCCACGCCGGTGACTTCGACGACCAGGACACCCTGGACCGGATCGAGTCCCTGGCCGACGGAAGCCTGACCGCCGTGTCGGGGAACATGGATCCGGTTTCCCTCGGCCTCCCAACGGTCGATTCGATCTCGGTGGGCGGCCGGACGTTCGTCGCATTCCACGGGACTGGTTCGCCGACCGGGTACGAATCCCGGGTTCGAGAGCGGGTCACGTCGGCCACGGACGCTGCCGATCCTATCGCGGTCTCGGGTCACACCCACGAGGTCCTCGACGACGGCGGGGACGGCGACGTCCGGATCCTCAACCCCGGGAGCGCCACCGGGGCGTCCCCGGCCTCCGAGGTGACGATGATGCGGGCCACCGTCGAGAATGGGGCTGTCGCAGTCGACGTGCTCCGCCCCTGACGAACCTGTTTCGATGACAGATGGGGACCGAGGTGTCGTGCCTCGACACAGACGGGGTGGCATTTCCTGGCACAGATTGGGCACCATTACCGGACCCGTGATCAGTACCAGACCGGGCACCATTAATACTGTATCCGTGAACGAGTGTCCATGAAGATCCTCCCAGTCGAGGGATTGCCGGAATTCGGCGATGGGATGGACATCGTCTCGGAAATCGAATCCGTGACGACAGTGAAAGACGGAGACGTGGTGTGCGTCGCCAGTACCATCGTCTCGAAAGTCGAAGGGCGGACCGCGGACCTCGAGGACTATCAGGTGGGAGAGCGGGCCGAAGCAATCGCCGAACGCCGTACGTCGGCGGACGGGACGGGGCCGAACCCGCGACTCGTCGAGGCGGTCCTCTCGGAGTCCGAAGAAGTCCTCATCGAGTCGCCGTTTCTCCTCTCGGTCACGCACTTCGGCCACGTCGGGGTAAACGCGGGCATCGATCGCTCGAACACCGGACCGGCGGACCTCCTCCTGCTGCCCGAGGACCCGGGAGCGAGCGCAGACAGGATCCGCCGCCGTGCGAGCGCGGACGTATCGGTTATCGTGACGGACACGTCAGGACGCCCGTTCCGGCGCGGGCAGCGGGGTGTCGCCATCGGATGGTCCGGGATTCCGGCCGGTCGCGATTACCGCGGCGAGACCGACAGGGACGGACACACGCTCGAGGTCACTGTCGAGAGCGTCGTGGACGAACTCGCCGCTGCGTCGAACCTTCTGCAGGGGGAGGGCGACGACGGTACACCGGTCGTCGTGATTCGTGGATTCGAGTTCGGGGACCACGGGGAAACTGACTCGCTGTTCCGCGATCCAGACACAGATTACGTCCGGGCGGCGCTCCGCGAGTGGACCATCCAGACGTCCTGAGTTCG
>JBDGTL010000094.1:25438-28416 GCA_042216905.1 Halodesulfurarchaeum sp. | reverse complement strand
CCAGACGTCCTGAGTTCGCTCCCCTCTCAGTGATGACCGAGCGCCGAGACGATTCCACCGAACGCCAGGAACCCGAATACCCCCATGGCGGTGCCCATGAGGGCCGCCGACACCAACAGCAAGAGCGGAGCCATCGGATCGTTCGTCGCCACCTGCCCGAAGAGCGAGATGACCTCCACCAGTTGTTCGACGAGCCAGACCATGTCCCACGATTCGGTCCCCAGGTCTTAGTTTCTCCGGGAAAACGGGGGTGCTGTTCGGTGAATGGACACGGTACCGGTCGCCGCGTTCGTATGAGGAGGGAGTCGGCACCGAACCGACCGCGGGGAGATTTATACTGTGGGCACTCGATACCGTACCTGTGCCGAACGAGACCACGCTCGACGCCTTCCGGGAGGCCGGGGATTCACCGGAATCCACGGCGGAACCACCAAAGAGCGTATTCGTCTGGCGGCCAGACGGCGTCCCGTGCGACCGGTGTGGAACGGTCGCTTCCGGACTCTGGCGGGTCGGGGATGAGTATCACTGTGAGCCGTGCGTGGAATGGAACCGGGGCTAATGGAGGCGCCGGGGAACAGCCGATGCTCTCCTCGGACTCCGATTCTCTCCCGGAGAGATTTCGGCCGGCCCACGTCTGACCAACAGACCTAAGCCGTTTCTCGACAAGAAAACCAGCAACACACTGGCCCTACCGAGTAATAATGAGGGACCGTGCGCACAGGTAACAGGGAAGGATCCAGGGAGTGTCACCAATGTCGGAAACACCCGATTCGGATGCGGTGAGCGGTTCCTCGGTGCCGACGGGCCCGACTGCCGACGTGCGTCCGCTTCCGTCCGATGAGGCGACTGACCTGATCCACGACGTTATCGAGAACGTGGAGTCGGTCATCGTGGGGAACACGGACGGGATCGAACACGTCCTCACGGCGGTACTGGGTCGCGGGCACGTCCTCCTCGAGGACGTCCCCGGCGTCGGAAAGACGAAACTCGCGCGCTCGATCGCCCGTTCGATCGCCGGCGAATTCAGACGCATCCAGTTCACCCCGGATTTGCTTCCCACCGACGTAACCGGGGTCAACGTGTTCAACGAGAAGACAAGGGAGTTCGACTTCCGACCCGGGCCGGTGTTCGGGAACGTCGTCCTGGCAGACGAGATCGATCGCGCCCCGCCGAAAACGCAGTCAGCCCTCCTGGAGGCGATGGAGGAGCGCCAGGTCACGACCGACGGGGAGACCAGGGCGCTCCCGGACCCCTTCGTCGTGATCGCCACGCAGAACACCATCGAACGGGAGCGGACCTACGACCTCCCGGTCGCGGAACTCGATCGGTTCACGAAGCGCGTTTCACTCGGCTATCCCGACGCCGACGAAGAGAAAGTGATTCTCGAACGGACAGTAGGTGGGGATCCGCTCGACGCCATCGACGCGGTGACGACAGTCGAACAGGTCCGGCGCGCGAGGGCAACAGCGGCCGCGATCACCGTCTCGGACCCGATTCGGGACTACGTTACCAGGCTCTCCCGATTTACCAGGGATCGGGCCGCCCTCGGCGCCAGTCCCCGTGCCTCGATCGCGCTCCTCCGGGCGTGTCAGGGCCGTGCCGTCCTGGCGGGTCGGGACTACGTGATCCCGGACGACGTGAAAGCGGAGGCCGTCCCGGTCCTCGCCCACCGAATCCGTGCCGGTTCGAGTGACGCCGTGGGCTCCCCGTCGAGTCGCGAACTCGTCGAAACGGCCCTGGAACGGGTTCCCCCGGAATGACACAGTACCCGAATCGAAACGTCCCCGCCCGACAGGAGTTTCCGATCCACCGATGATCCCCCGTCCCACGACTCGCGGAACGCTCGTGCTGATCGTGGGGGTTTTCGCCCTCGGCATGCGCCAGTTGTTCGGTGGGGACGCCCTCGAGGTCGTCGTCGTGTCGACGGTCCTCCTCGTGGGAACCACGGGAATGCTCGTCGCCCGATTCGATCCACCGTCGGTCAGGCGGTCACTTTCGCCGTCGGGTCATCAGGACGAGCGAATTCAGGTCGACCTGTGGGTCGAATCCAGGCGATCGTATCCGGCCAGCATCCACGACGAGACGGCGGACGGCCTCGAGGAAGACGGTCCACGTTTCGCGATCACAGACGGACGACGCCTCGAATACGATCTCGAATTGAACACACGGGGACGCCACACCGTCGGACCGGCAACCGTGACGGCGTACGACCCGTTCAAACTCTGGAAGCGGACCTTCACGTCGGGAGGGACCCAGACCGTCACCGTCTTTCCGCGGGTCGATCCGATCCGACCCACGGGGACCGTCGTAAAGCAGTACGTCGAGCAGTCCCGGGACCGCTCGGCGTTCGACGGAATTCGACCGTACCAGCCGGGAGACCCCCTCAGGGACGTCAACTGGAAGGCGACGGCGAAACGCCAGGGCTCCCTGATCGTCACGGAGTACGCTGGAAGCAATGAGAACCACCGCCCCAGAATCGGCGTCGAGTGCGACTGGCCGCGGGCCGACGGGGCCGCCAGGGCGGCAGCGAGTCTCGCGTCGTTCCTCCTCGAAAACGGGTTCGAAGTGGGACTCCTGACCGAGGAACGGACCCTTGCGCCGGCGTCAGGACCGGGCCACCGCCGCCGCGTGTTCGAGCACCTCGCGGGCCTCTCCGGGAGTTCCCTCGATGGCACGAAACGGGAGAGAGCAGACGTCCTGATCGAGGTACACCGCGGAGGTGAACAGGTCTCGATCCGGTCGGGTCCCGAGACCGTCGGGTACGACGAGGTCGCGGCCGATTCAAATTGGGTGACGGTCGGACCATGACTAAGGAACGAAAGACGGGGTCGGATCGCGACCGGGCTCCCGGGACCGGCTCGTCCCGTGACCGGTATTCTCGGTCCGGTTCATCCCGTGACCGGTTTTCTCGGTCCGGCTCGTTCCGTGACCGGTTTTCTCGGTCCGGCTCGTTCCGTGACCGGTTTTCTCGGTCCGGC